>CALAWF010000037.1 GCA_937894665.1 uncultured bacterium
TTTTTCTTTTTCGGTTCTACTTTTTCTTTTTTCGTCGAAATAAAAAAGAAAAAGTTAACATTACAACTCATAGGAAAACAAATTATGAAATATAAATTACTTGATGCACAAAGAAAATTTTTAGAAATTCCGCACGATTATTCTTTGGATGTTGCGGTATATCTTGGCGGATACGGTTCGGGGAAAACTTTTGCCGGCTCTTTATTAGGAATTCTCTTAGCTCTAAAGTTTGCGGGAATTCGTGGGCTTGTTGGAGCTCAAACCTATACCCTCGTAAGAGATACAACTTTGCAGTCTTATTTTGAACATTTAGGCAATATGAAACTAGTTGAAGATGTAGATTACAAGTGGGTTAGTACCGAACAGAAGCTGATATTTCGCAACGGTTCGGAAATCCTGTTCCGACATTTTGAAGAGCCTAACAAGTTAAAATCTTTGAACTTGGGATTTGTGGAAATTGAAGAAATGTCCGATATTCCATACGATACTTTCAAAATGCTACTAGCTCGTATGCGTCAAAGAGTTCCGAAAAGTTGGAAAAATTTCACCTATAGAATTTTCGGACATACAAATCCTGAAATTCAACGTGGATGGATTTATAAAACATTTTTAACCTCTCCTCCGCCTAACTATAGAGTAATCTCTGCACCGACAACTCAAAATATTTATTTGCCGGATGGTTTTTGTGATGAGTTGAAAAAATTGTATGACAAAAGCTATTATGAAACCTTTGTACTCGGCAAAACAGGAAACTATACTCAAAACCTTGTTGTAAAAGATTTTACTGACGATAATATTCGAGATATAAAATATCACGATAATTTTGACATTCATATCAGTTGTGATTTCAATGTTGATCCAATGGCTTGGGTTTTGGCTTATAAAACAGAAGATAAAGTCTTCTATTTTGATGAATTAGTTCTTGAAAATACCACAACTTCCAAGACTTGTGATGAATTTTTTCGCCGCTACCCGAACCACAAAGGCAAAATCATTGTTAATGGTGATGCTTCCGGAGATAATCGCTCTTGTACTAGCGAATACACCAATTATGTTATTATCAAAAAACGTTTAGAGGCTTACGGATATGACGTTGAAATAAAAATTAAGGCTTTTAATCCACCAATAAAAAATAGAATTGCCGCATTCAACGCAAAAGTTCGAAATGCCAATGGGGATATAGGTTTGTACGTTTCACCAAAGTGTGAAAAACTTCTTTATAATATTTATAACCTAAAGTATGTTGAAGGAAGTTCAAGAATTGATGTTCCAACATATTCACAAATCAAACAGGTGAGAGAATTGAAATTTTTATCTCACCCGTTTGATGCTGCATCATATTTGGTTGATTTTTATTGGGCTATTGTTTTATAGAAAAGGAAATTTATTTTATGGAATCATTGTTATATTACTCACCGGTTGTAGTCGTTGTAATTGTTTTTCTTGTGCAACAGCGAATAGTTGTTACGCCTGAACAATTAGAACGTAAACACAGAGAAATATTATCAGATATAGAAAATCGTTTTGTGTCTATACATAGTTATGAGGATTTGAAATCTCAATTTACTGAAATTAAAGACAAAATAGACAAGATTTATGATTGTTTGATTTTGAAGTGAGTTCTTAAAACTCTACCAGCAAATAAAGGGATAAGTCTTACGAGATAAAGGCAATAAGGAAATGGAAATAAGGGAATAAGGTCATTACAAGTCTATAAGTCAATAAGTTGTTTGTTACAATTTTATTTGTAGGTCGGCTTTACTAAGCCGACATTGATGCTGTCATTCTGAGTGAAGCGAAGAATCCAGCTGATATTAATTAGTAAATTCCATTCATACTAATTCAATAGTCAATAATTGTTCACTTTTTCTTTTTTATTTCGATGAAAAAAGAAATGAACATTGTAATTGTCAAACCATCTCCCTCGGAGAAAGAAAACAACTAATCGCAATTGTCATCCTGAACTCGTTTCAGGATCTCTTACTTGGGCGTTCAGTCAGAGATTCTTCGGGTAAATTGCAAAAGATTATTACATCCACTACAGTCTATCCCTCAGAATGACGTAACCGTAAAGAACTTAAGACTTATAGACAAAAAAAATCCGGATGAGTTGCACACCATCCGGAGATAACATAAATTGGGAATTTATACTAAGTTTTTTCTTTTCATCAACAATACCAATGGAGCAATCAAGAAACTTGCAATCGCAAACAACCTGAAAGTATCAATATATGCCCACAAGGTAGATTGTTGAAGAAGTTGATTATACAAAACATTTTTCGCCATATGAGTTGCACTCGCCATATCGGTATTTGAAACAAAACTCATTGCGTAAGATTGAAGTCTTTCTGTAAACGCAGGATTCAATTCGGTCAACTTTCCAACCATCATATTTTGGTGCATTTGTCCAAACCTTGAAATACAAGTTGTTACAAGAGATGTACCGATTGCAGCACCTACGTTTTTCAACAAATTCTGAACCCCTGATGCGTTCGTCAATTGGTCGTTTCGTAATGTTCTACATGACAACTCGATAAGAGGAACCATTGCCATAATCATCCCAACCCCAAATAAGAAGTTCGGGAAACCAATATTCATAAGTGAGATTTGTAAGTTTATCTCTCCAAAAGCCAAACCGCCAAATCCTAGAATTACCAAGCCCCAGAATACCATTTTTCTTTCCCCGATTTTGGAGATAAATAATGCACTGAATAGCGTCGCCACCAAACAGCCAGCCCCCCTTGGAACCATGGAAATACCACTTAAGAAAGAGGTGTAGCCCATCATACTTTGTAACATCGTTGGCAAAATCGTACTTGATGCCATCATTACACCCATCAAAACAACCTGTATAACCGTTCCAAAGAAGAAGTTTCTATCTTTCATTACAGATAAATCTGTTAACGGATTCTTTCCTTTTATCTGCGAAATCAAGAAACAAATTCCCCCAACACAGGATATAAATGTTAACCAGCAAATCCAAGTTGAACCGAACCAATCGGCATCATTACCTTTATCTAAGACGATTTGCAAACACACAAGCCACAATGACAAAAAGAAAAAACCGACAGTATCGAGTTTGACACCTTTTTGTCTTTTTGCGTATGGAGGTTCTTCCAACAATGTTTTCGCAGCTGCCAAAACAAAAAATCCAATCGGAATATTTATATAATAAATGTATGGCCATGACCAGTTTTCAGTAATCCAACCACCGACAGCAGGTCAGATAATCGGAGCAAATACAACCCCCAAACCAAACAATGCCATTGCTTGCGGTCGGTCTTCTTTTTTAAAACTTTCCATCATTATTGATTGTGATAACGGCAAAATTGCCCCACCGCCCAAACCTTGCAAAAACCTTGCAAGAACCATCATAATCAATGAATTAGACACCCCGCATAAGAAAGATGCAAGGGTGAAAATTATAATACTTAATAGGAAGAAATTATTTCTTCCAAATAATTTACAGAAAAAATCTACAGCAGGAATGATAATCCCACTGGCAATCAAATAAAATGTAACAACCCAAGTGGCTTCATTATGGCTACAAGAAAAAGACCCTGCCATATAAGGAAGAGCAACATTTGAAATTGTTTCATCCAACGCATACATAAAAACTGATGCCATAAGTGGTATTGAAATCAACCACGGATTTTTCTTCGGTCGCCATTCAACTTGTGTTGGGGCTGTTTGTTCTATAACTTCTTCACTCATTTTCTATTTACATTTCCAATCTATTCAAATACTATATTTCTAGCCTTTTCAATCGCTTCTCTAAAATTTCTCAAATTTTGGATAATCATTTCGCATTGATCTTGAGGAATTATACTGTCAAATTTTTCAACAGCCGGTTTAAAATGTTCAATTACACTGTTGTACAACGTTTTACCTTTTGGAGTAACACAGGAAACTTTAATAAGTTTTCCATTTTTTTCTTCAATATGACGTTCAATAAAACCTTTATCTTCTAATGACATCAAAAATCTACCTGTATGAGCTTTACCTTTCAAAATAAGCCTTGCTAAATCAGCCTGAGAAAGACCGGGGCGAGCAATCAACGTATCAAGGACAGTAAATTCATCAATTGAAACTTCATCTGTAAAAGATTCAATTAACTGTCTTGCATTTTCGTGGCAAACCCTTG
>CALAWF010000038.1 GCA_937894665.1 uncultured bacterium
GCTAAAAATACAATGGATTGTAGTGCATATGTTGTTGGACATTATCAAGAATACACAGACGATGATGTCTTTACAGAGGATATGTTAAAAAATCAATCTGTTGATATTCTGAAAACCCTTATAAAAAAAGATGACTTTTGAAAAATATCCATTAAAAGATTGATGTAATATTTTCTATTCTCATTTATTGTAGTGATGGGAAATATTACGATATTTCCAAAGGGGATAAATCAAGGGATAGTTGTAATGGAAAATGAAATCCAAAATTCAATATCAACAGATAAGTTGTATAAAGAATACGACTGGTATCAAAACACTTTTCCTGAGCTTGTTAAGGATGCGTGTAATGATTTCTTTGCGAATAATTTTGATATTGAATTTGTAGGATTGAGTAAAAATATTAACTGTCTTTCTGATAATGAATCCTGTTTTGTTACTAAAATTCGTATAAATAAAGATTATGATGTTTATTTCAGGACGACAGAACAAGCTATTTCAATAATTTTGAATACTGTTTTAGGACAATCAAAATCTAAGTTTAATATAAATAAAATTTCTGAATTGGAAGCAAAAATTATAACATCATTTAATAGTGCAATGTTCGATTCTATAAAAGATGAGCTGGATGATCCGGATCCTAGTGAGTTGAAACGTACAAACTTTGATGTAATTCATATGTCTTTTATTATTAAAAATAAAGATGAATTTTCAAAAAGTGCAGGCAAAATATTTATCACCATTCCGGAGGTTCTTGTTGAACCTGATGAGATTGAATCTGAGGGAGATAAGTTTTCGGATGATAGTTTTCCAAATGCAGAAACATTTGCAAAAATTATTGTCGGTAAAACTAGGTTTTCTCTTTACGATGTAAAAAATCTCGAACAAGATGATGTTGTAGTTTTTGAAAATAGTAATATAGAACATTTAACCTTATCTGTATTTGGTAACCAGATGGATGTTAAATTAGAACCAAATATGGATATACTTATTCCCGAAGCAGACGATGGAGGAGATGATATGAGCGACGGTTCTCAAAAAAATATATGGGATAGCATTGAAGTCGATATGTATGCGGAATTTGATTCTGTAAAAATAACTCTCGGTGAGTTAAAAAATATTGAAGAAGGTTTAGTTGTAGATTTGACTTCATTATATAACAATAACGTAACGTTGAAAGTTGAAGGAAATCCTATTGCAACAGGCAGTCTTGTTATTGTAAATGACCGTTATGGAGTGAAAATAAATGAAGTTCTTGCCGGTGATAATGCCGGTGGCGGCTCTTCTGCAACTGGAACTTCTCAAACTCAAACAACTTCACTTGATGATGAGGATGAAGAAGACGAAGAAGAAAATTATTCTGATGAAGAGGATAATGAAGAAGAAAATGAGTCTGAAGGTGAGAACGAAGGCAATGACGAAAATGATGAAGACTTTGACTACAGCGACTTTGAACTGGAAGACGAAAATATCTAAAATCTGATAATCAAATAATCAAATAATTTAATCTATGGGGAGATAGAAATAAAATGCACATGGGCAGTTACATAATGAATTTCACAGTTTATACAATGGCAATGTTGGGTTTGATATTCTTTGCCATCTATATTTATAAAAAGGTTATAAATGGAGGATTATGCAAAAATAGTAACAAATTTTTGAGTATAGAAGAAACGATGAATATAAATCCCAGAAAATCTATTATGGTTGTTCGTGCAGGGAATGAAAAGTTTTTAATTGCTTCTGATATAGATAGAACTACAATGCTTTCAAAGTTGGAGGGTTCTAAAAAGATTTCAGCTCAACAAATTTTAGAACAAAATTTAGCAAAGAAGTATGAAAGATTTGAAAATACAGAAAAGTATGAAAAATTTGAGGATTTAATTCCTACAGAACAAGTTCAAGTTGCTGTTGAACCTCCTGTTCAAAGTGAAATGATTGAGTCTGATTTAGATGTTGTTTATCCTCCAAATGGACATATTACTTTAGAACCAATTAAGGATAAAAATCCTCAAGGTAGAAGGCTTGATAAACCTCAAATGGATAGAAGAGAACATGTTGCAAAATTCTCTGCCAAAACTCCTCAAAAATCTGTAGTTTTGGATTTTGAAAAACCAAAATCTCACGGTTTTTCAACAATGAAAGAAATGGCAAAAAAAATTAACGAGCTATAAAAATAATTAAAAGGACAATATAAAAATGGATCAATTGCAAAACTTAAATCCGGTATTACAAATGCTTGTGGTAATGACATTATTCTCATTACTACCTTTTGTATTCTGCTCAATGACAAGTTTTTTGAGATTTGTTATTGTATTTTCAATGTTGAAAACAGCAATGGGTACTCAACAAGTTCCACCGGCAATTGTAATTATTGGTTTATCTATAATTTTGACTTTCTATACAATGGGGGGAACATTCCAAAAAATGTATGATATGGGTTCTGTTCCGTATCAGAAAAATCACGATATGATTGCCGCTATAAATGAAGGTTCAAAACCGCTAAAAGAGTTTATGTTGAAACAAACACGGGAAAGTGATTTAACATTTTTTGTTGAACTTGCCCATAATACTAAACCAAAGTCCCCAGATGAATTATCAATTTGGGAAATTGCACCGGCTTATATCATAAGTGAATTAAAAACATCATTTGAAATAAGTTTTATCATATTTGTACCATTCATTATTTTGGACTTGGTTGTTGCAAATATCCTGTTGGCATTAGGTATGTTCATGTTATCTCCAACAATTATTTCAATGCCGTTTAAGTTGCTGATATTCATTGCGGTTGATGGATGGGCATTGATTGTTCAAGGGCTTGTTTCGAGTTACAACTAGAAGATTGAAAAGGACAATGAGTTAATGGAAATTTTATTAGAATATTTAGCAAAAGGATTTTTAATAATGTTGGCAATCTCAATGCCATGCGTACTTGTTGCTGCCGGTATTGGTCTTGTTGTTGGTATTTTGCAGGCTGTAACGCAGGTTCAAGAACAAACAATTGCTGCTGCACCAAAAATTCTCGGGGTATTTCTTGTCATCGTAATTGGTGGAGTTGGATTTATTAAACTCCTTACAAATTTATTTCAAGAAGGTATGGTTTTGGCTTTTAATACTGTTCCGCAAAGTGAGAGTTTTGTGTTGGT
>CALAWF010000039.1 GCA_937894665.1 uncultured bacterium
ATGAAAAAGGGCTAGAGATAAAAGATAAGGTAATTATGCGAGGGATTCCTTCTCAAGAAATAATTAACTATTCAAATAAAAATGATATTGATTTAGTTGTTTCTGGTGTAAGAAACCGTCAGAAAATTTCTAAATTTTTGTTGGGTTCCGTAAGCAAGCGAATATTAGAAAACGTAAAAGCCGATGTTTTAATTGTTCATCCTTAATATTTAGCAGTGATAATTCCATCTTTCAACATTGCAAATCCTCCATATGGAATTGTTACCTTCTTGTCGGCGTGAGAAATTGGATACCCTCCAATAACTGGTATAGTCAGATTATTTGCGACTTCTTTAATCAACTCTTCTAACCATTGCGAATTATCGACATCTAAAAAATCTCCAAGGATAATTGCTTGTACATTTTCTCGAAAATCTTTTATATTTAATAGTTGATAAAAATATTTATCAATTTTATAAACTGATTCATTTAAATCCTCAGCAAAAAATATAAAATTTTCTTTTGGAATAAAATTTTGCCCGCAAAGGGAAATTATTGTTGCTAAATTTCCTCCCCATAAAATTCCTGTCGCATCTCCATTTTTGTAATATATTGGGGATTGTGGTTTGATTTGAATGTTGTTTTTAGAAATTGTTTCAAAAAATGACTGTTCTGTAAAAACATTAATTTTTTCATTTTGGGAAAAATCACTTTGCACCATTGGACCTGAAAATGTAATTAAGTTTGAATTTGCAAGAAACATTGCTGATAGAGCCGTAATATCAGAATAGCCGCAAAAAATTTTAGGGTTATTTCTGATTATTGAGTAGTCAATTTTATCAATTAACCTAATCGCTCCATATCCTCCTCTTGAACAAATTATAGCTTTTACTTCTTTATCTAAAAACGCATTATGTAGATCTTCTAGTCTTTCATCGTCTGTTCCGGCCATATAACGATAAGATTTTTCAATATTTTTCCCAAGTTTAATTTTATATCCGTTGTTTTCAAAATATTCCGCACCTCTTTTGATTTTTTCAATATCTACATTTCCAGAGGTTGCGATAATTGCAATTGTATCTCCTTTTTTTAATTTTTCCGGTTTAATTAAATTCATATATTGTCCTTTTTAGAAGATTATTTGTTATAATAACTTTATCATGAATAAAAATTACATTCCTTTATATAGAAAATACAGACCTCAAACTATTGAACAAATTGTAGGTCAAGAACATATTAAAAAAGCCTTAACCAATGCAATTCAAATGGATAGAATTTCGCATGCATATTTGTTTACCGGTCCAAGAGGAACTGGTAAAACCTCTACTGCGAGAATTTTTGCAAAATCATTGAACTGCGTGAATGGTCCAACGATTACTCCTTGTAATGAGTGTGAGAATTGTCGAAATATCACGAATTCAATACCTATTGATGTTATAGAAATAGATGCTGCAAGTAATCGTTCTGTAAATGATGCCGATGAAATCATTCAAAAAGTTGCATTAGCTCCTGTAAATAGTCGTTACAAAATTTATATTATCGATGAAGTCCATATGTTGACGAATCAGGCATTTAATGCTTTATTGAAAACACTTGAAGAACCCCCAAAGAATGTTATATTTATTCTTGCGACTACAGAAGTTCATAAAGTTTTAGATACTATTAAAAGCCGTTGTCAACGTTTTGACTTTAAAAGAATTACCACAGAAGATATATCTAAACATTTAAGATATATTTCTGACAAGGAAGCTATCAATATTACGGATGATGCTCTTTCTTATATTGCACAAAATTCAGCAGGTGGAATGCGTGATAGTATTGCTCTCCTAGACCAATTAAGTGTTTTAAATTCTACGGATAATGCAATCGATGTTGAAGATATAAATAGGCTTCTTGGAAGATTGTCTTTTGATTCTTTATCTTCATTATTTGATATGGTTTCTAAATCAAACCAAAATGGAGCTTTAGAAATATTGAATTCTATCTATAATCAGGGTAATGAACCTTCTCAAATTTTATCTAACTTTTTAGAATATCTTCGAAATGCTTTAATTTTGAAATCGATAGGTAAAAATTCTGTTCAAGGTGTTGTTCAGTTAAATGAAGAACAGGTTAAAAATTTATCTGCGGAAATTGAAAATTTGGAAACTCATCAAATTTTGTCATTGATTGATAAGTGTGCAGCTTATATTAAAGAATTAAAACAAACTCCTAATCCTAAACTATGGTTAGATGTTGCAATTTTAGATATGGCAAATTTAGCAGAAAATACAAAATTAGAAGATTTACAAAAACGTATTTCGGTATTGGAATCTGGAGCACCGGCAAGACCAATGAATGTTTCTGCTTATAATACACCTCCTTCTCCTGTGATGAAGCAAGAAGTTAGAAAGCCAGTTCCTCAACGTCCTGTTATAGAATCTGTTAAAGTTGAAACTCCATCTCCTAAAGTTGCTCCAGCGGTTACTGCTTCTGAAGAAGAAGTGCTTAATCAACCGGTTCCGATGTCCAAACCTGCTTCAACTGCTGGAAATGGATTAAAAGCTCTTTGGGTTCAGTTCTTGGAAAATATTTCAAGCTCTCCATCACGTTCAATTTTGAAACAACAGGCTATGCCTGTAAAAATTACCAAAGATGAAGTTATTATTTCAGTAAAAAGTCCAAACTGGTTGAAACAGTATGGGCATGAAGGTTCAAAACATTCTCTTATTGTTGAAGCTGCAAATTCTTTGTTTGGAGGAGAAGTGAAAAAAATTATTGTTCGCTCTCCGGAATCTGGGGATGATGCTATTCGTGCAGAACAATCTTCTTCTGAGGATGATAAACCTGCCCCTGCTCCTAAAAAGCCTTTAATTATTGAAAAACCGGAAGTATCAAATGAGGAAGTTAAAGAACTTTTAGTAGATAAACCTGTACTAAAGAGTTTTAATCAAGTTGCCACACCTGTCAAGACAGGTATTCCACAAAAGCAAACTCAACAACCAACGCAAATTCACAAAATGCCTACAGGGGATTCTTCATATCATTCTGATAATGTGAATATGGTAATGGATTTATTTGAAGGTAAATTTTTAGAATAACCTTTATATATGTTTTGAAATTGTGATTTAGATATTAAAAAAGAGCCTCATATGAGGCTCTTAAGGTGTTTATAGTTATATTTTAGTTATATATTTTCTTTGTTAAATCAGCTTTTCTTAATCGAATATTTTCTGGAGTAATTTCAACTAATTCGTCATCTCCAATATATTCAAGGGCTTCTTCAAGAGATAAAATTCTTGGAGCTTGAAGTGTAACCATAACATCCGCTGTAGAACTTCTCATGTTTGTAAGTTTCTTAGTTTTACAGATGTTAACTTGAATATCTTGAGGTCTGTTACATTCTCCAATAATCATACCTCTATAGACTTTAGTTTTAGGTGTAATGAAGAATACCCCTCTATCTTCAAATTGAGCCAAAGCATAAGGAATTGCTTCCCCTTGTTCAAACGCAATGATAGATCCACTTCTTTGTCTTGGAATATCACCGGCAAAAGGTCTGTATTCTAAGTATGTATGATACATAATACCTTCACCTCTTGTCATTCTGATAAATTCACTTCTAAATCCGATTAAACCTCTTGCAGGAATATGGAATGTTAAGTTTGTTCTTCCTTTAGAAGTTTGCATATCTTTCATTTCTGCTTTTCTACCTGCAAGTCTTTCAATAACGCTACCTGCATATTCTTCAGGTACATCAATGATTAAATTTTCATATGGTTCAGAATGAACGCCATCAATATCTTTGAAGATTACTTCAGGTTTAGAAACGGCAAATTCGTAACCTTCTCTACGCATTGTTTCAATTAAGATACTTAAATGTAATTCTCCACGACCAGAAACTCTGAAACAGTCAGTTGAATCAGTATCTTCAACTCTCAAACTTACGTTTTTTTCAAGTTCTGTATATAAACGTTTTCTAAGTTGACGAGAAGTAACAAATTTCCCCTCTGTTCCTGCAAATGGGCTGTCATTAACAGAAAAATTCATTTGCAATGTAGGTTCATCAACTTTAATTAAAGGTAATGCTTTTGGAGTGTTTGGATCGCAAATTGTTTCCCCAATTTGTATATCTGAAAAACCTGCTATACCAACAATATCTCCGGCAGAAGCAGATTCAATTTCTACACGTCCAAGATCTTTAAATCCGAATAATTTAACAATTTTCCCTCTTTCTTGAGATCCATCTGCGTGAATTAAACAAACTTGATCTTGAGAATTAACTTTACCATGTGCAATACGTCCGATAACAATTCTTCCTACATATTCGTTATAGTCAAGAGTTGTTGCTCTGAATTGGAACGGTTCATTTTCATCTCCTTCTGGAGCTTTAATATTTTTAATGATTGAATCAAGAAGAGGAGTCATATCTTTTCTTTCATCATCAAGGTCGTTAATTGCAAAACCATTTAAACTGCTAGAGAAAATAAATGGGAAGTCTATTAAATCTTCTCTATCTGTAAGTTCAGTAAACAAATCAAAAACTTTGTCTAGTGCTGTTAATGGCTCTGCTGCAGGTTTATCAATTTTGTTAATAACAACAATAATTTTTAATCCTAATTCCAATGCTTTTGATAATACAAATCTGGTTTGTGGCATTGGTCCTTCCGCTGCATCAACAATAAGTAATGCTCCATCAACCATACCTAAAACACGTTCAACTTCACCACCGAAATCTGCGTGTCCAGGGGTATCAACAACGTTAATTTTAGTACCTTTGTAATCGATAGAGATATTTTTTGATAGAATTGTAATTCCTCTTTCTCGTTCAAGGTCATTACTATCAAGAACACGTTCTTCTACGTGTTGATTTGATCTGAAAACACCGGCTTGTTTTAATAAACAGTCAACAAGTGTTGTTTTTCCGTGGTCAACGTGAGCAATAATTGCTATATTTCTTATGTTTTCATTACATGTCATACATACCGCCAATCATAATTTTGTTTAGTGTAAATTTTACACTTATATCATAAAACAGAGATTTAATTTTTTCAACAATATTTACATTATATTAATCTTAAAATTTTATTTGAAAGAGTTTTTAATGCGTTCGATTTCTTTTATTTTTCCTGAGTTGTTTAATTTTACTGCAATTTCCATAGCTTCATTTAATTCCAACAAGCATTGAGTTTTGTTTGAATCTTGTAGAAATTTTGCAATTTGTATTTTGGTATTACAAAGCATATTTTTATAAATATTCAATGGTTTAAGTTTTCTTGAAATAGTTTTATAACGTGGTTCCATATTATTATAATTTTTACAGATATTTGTCAATGCTCGTTTTTCTTCAAATAAGATTTTTAATCGTTGTTTATCTTTTGGATTTTTTTGAA
>CALAWF010000040.1 GCA_937894665.1 uncultured bacterium
CGTTTTGAGAGACCCAAGAGCTTTGATGCCATTGAGAGAATTGATTATGGAAGCAGAAGAATTAGGCGAATTGGAAGACACTGCTTTGAAATCATTCAAAAAAATCATGGCTGCAAATTGGCAATCAATCCCTGGTGCAACTCCTCAAAAGAAACCAGCAGGAACTTTTTAATAAGTTTTAATCTTAATAGTTATGAAAAAGGACGGTTTTGATACCGTCCTTTTTCGTGTTTAAAATTTAGTGTTTATGCTGTAATTGGCATGCCCAGTTGGGCTATTTATAAAAATTTTTTACAATTCTTAATACCGTTCAAAACCATGTAAAAGCATGTCATATCATGGTTTTCCATGTATAAAAATCTAAAGACCATGTCATACCATGGTTTTTCAGGATATTGACTTCTCAAAACCCTTGCTATCTCATAAATACAACCTTTTGTTACAAAACTTCATAACAACATGATTCGACCTTGAAAAAAAACTCTTATTTTTTATAATTATTATATGAAGTCGGAAGCCTTGATATTATGGCTTTAGAGGAGATATAAGAGTATATTTCTTGGGATATTGATTGATAAGATAGAAAAGTGGAGATTATATAAAATTGTTTAGAAGTAGGGATATGGGAAGAGCCGTTGCAGTAAGAAGATGGACTACAACAGCGTTAGAATGTTATAAAAGAGGATGCAATTGCGAAGGTTGTTTCTATAGAGATTTTTTTAGTGGTTCTTCGCAAAAATGTCAAATGAAGGCATCTGTTTTAGAACTTGTTAGAGTTATCGGTACTCCGGATGTTGAATTACCACAATTTTTAGCAGATGAATAGATAATATACCCTTTAAAAATTATTAAATCTGTGCTATACTGACAAAGCAGTATTGAAAAATTGGAGGTTTTAAATGCACATTCATGTAAACGGAAGAAATATTGAAATTACAGAAGCTATTAAAGCTTACGTTAAAGAAAAAATTGGTAAAGTTGCAACTCGTTATGACCAAATTCAAGGTATTGACGTAGTTTTGTCTGTAATTAAAAATCCTGCTGCTGAAGGAAAACATATTGCAGAAGTTACATGCAAAATGTCAACTGGTACTATTAGATGCGAAGAAGCTGCTGAATCTATGTATGCTAGTATCGATTTGTTAGCTGACAAATTAGCTAGACAAATTACAAAATTCAAAGATAAAAATATTGGTTCTGACAAGGCTTCAATCCGTACAGATGTTCAAAACGAAAAAGATGAAGAAGAAACAGTTGAAGTAAAAGCTATGGAAGACTAATTTCTTATTCAAAAAATAGTTAACAAAAAGAGGAGATTCGTTCTCCTCTTTTTTAGTGCAAAAAATTTTATTTAATCATATCAAATCAGTTGAGATTTTATAAAGTAGTTTTAGTTTTTCTTCATTATTTGCAATATGTGAAAGATTTTTATTAATTGCAAAAATGTAATCCTCTTTTGATTTCAAATTTTGGAATGAGAATAATTGAGAAATATCTACATTTAGTGCATTTGCAATTTTTTCAACGGTTTCTGGTTGTGGATAGTTTCTTCCCGTTTCAATTTTACTCAAACTTGTAATATCCATATTAATTAGCTCGGCAAGTTTTTCTTGAGTAATATTCAAATTTTTTCTCAAGTATTTTATTCTTTGTCCAAGTTTTGTTTTTAAATTATTCATTTGAACCTCTAAAATATGATACAAGTTTTTTCTTCTAATAAAAATAGACTAATAATCATAAAAAATCTTGATTAATATGCCTAACTAACATATAATATTGATTATTAGGCATAAATTAATGAGGTTATTTGATGTTTGAGCATAATTTTAAGAAATCAAAATGGGCTTTTACTTTGGCGGAGGTATTAATTACTATTGGGGTAATTGGTGTTGTTGCCGCAATTACTATTCCATCTTTGGTTACAAATTATCAAAAGCGAATGACCGTAAATAGATTAAAGGCGTCTTATTCAAAATTAGCTCAAGCATTAGAGGCTGCAAGTGAAGATTATGGACCGGTTGAAGATTGGGAACTTAGTGAAACTGATGCGAACCAAACTTCATATAAAAATGCAATAACAACGTTAGTTCATGAAAGAATAATGCCATATGCTAGAGTCATGGATGATTGTGGTCAAAATTGTCCATTACGAAGAAAAATAAAAATATGCCGTTTGAATGGTTATTGTTCATGGGGGCATCGTGATAGTGCTTATTATACAATTTATCTTGCAGATGGTTCTAGTTGGGAATTTATGATTGATAATGATGGCAAAACTTTGAAAATTATAAAGGTATATATTGATATAAATGGGAATGGAAGTCCTAATACATTTGGTAAAGATATTTTTACGGTGATGTTAGATGATGGGGTTAGGCTTTTGGGTTCTGATGTGAAATATCGTAGGGCAAATCTATTAGGAAATTGTCGTCAATGTTGTAGTAAGAATGCTGGAGATTATGCCGGAGATTATTGTGGAGGTTTAATTCAACGTGATGGTTGGCAGATTTTGTCTGATTATCCTTGGAAATAGTTTTTAAATGAAAAGGTCGGAATTTGTTTACAAATTCCGACCTTGTTCTAAATATAATTATCAAATATTATGTATCAATATTTGTTGCATATACGGCGTGAGTTTCGATAAAATCTCTTCTTGGTTCAACTTTATCCCCCATCAATACATCGAACAATTGATCACAAAGCATTGCATCTTCAATGTTAACCTTTAACAATGTTCTTGTTGCTGGGTCCATTGTTGTTTCCCAAAGTTGTTGAGGCATCATTTCACCCAAACCTTTGAATCGTTGGATTTGTAATCCTTTTTGACCTCTATCATCGATTAGTTTTTGAAGTTTTTCAAATGAATTGATTTCATATTTTTCTGTATCTGTTTCTAATAACAATCCATCTGATTCTTCAATCAAGAAATCACGAATAACTGGATAAGCAGCTTTCAATTTTTTGTATTCAGAACTCTTGATGATGTTTTGGTTAAGAATTACGTGTTCTTCATCGTTCAAGTGAAGTATGAATGAATATTTTGCATTTTCTGCGTTGTATTTAACTTCAACTTTGTAGTTTCCTGCTTCTGAAATATTGTAGTTTTCAGCGTGGTCAACCAAGTAGTGATTTAAGTAATCACAAATTTCATTCATCTTAGCTTGATTGTCAAAATCTTCAAGTTTAATATCTGAACGAATTAAACCTCTTAAAAATACCGCAGGGTATAAATTCAAGATTGGGTTGTTGTATGAACGATAGAATTCTGACATGTTTTTGATTAATTCTAATAATTCATCGCCTGTTTTAACATTTTTCTTTTCTTTGTCAGACAAGCTCAAGTTCTTAATACCACGTTCTTTCAACATTTTGTCTAAAACATGTTCGTTGAATAAGTATTCAGAAGTTTTACCTTGAGTAACTTTAAATAGTGGCGGTTGAGCGATATAAACATAACCGTTTTCAATCAAAGGTCTTGCATATCTAAAGAAGAATGTTAACATCAATGTTCTGATGTGAGCACCATCGACATCGGCATCGGTCATGATAATAATTTTGTGATATCTCAATTTATCAATTTCAACTTCTTCTTCATTTCTGCTGATTTTGATACCGAAAGCCTGAACCATTGATTGAATTTCATTGTTACCATAAATTCTATCAAGTCTTGCTTTTTCAACGTTAAGAATTTTACCTCTCAAAGGCAAAATTGCTTGGAACATTCTGTTTCTGCCTTGTTTTGCAGAACCACCTGCTGAATCCCCCTCAACTAAGAAGATTTCGCATTTTTCAGGTTCTCTGTTTGAACAGTCTGCAAGTTTTCCAGGAAGAGTTGAATTTTCAAGAACGGTCTTACGTCTTGTTAATTCTCTTGCTTTTCTTGCAGCTTCTCTTGCACGTTGTGCTTGAAGTGTTTTATCTAAGATTGTTTTTGCAACTTTAGGGTTAAATTCTAACCATTCTTGCAACTTATCTCTAACTGCATCTTGGACAGCACCAAGTGCTTCTTGAGAACCTAATTTTTCTTTTGTCTGTCCTTCAAATTCAGGGTTAGGAATTTTAACAGAAACAATTGCAGTTAAACCTTCTCTAACGTCTTCACCTGAAAGGTTAGAATCTGAATCTTTTAGGATATTATTTTTTCTTGCGTAATCATTGATAACACGAGTAATTGAGTTTCTAAAACCTGTAAGGTGAGTACCACCTGAATGAGTGTTAATGTTGTTTGCAAATGACAAAACGCTTTCTTGATAAGAATCCGTGTATTGCATTGCAACTTCAACTTGTAAATCTCCAACTACTTTATCAATGTAAATTGGTTTTTCGTTGATTACAGTTTTGTTTTTGTTCAAAAATTCAACATAACTTGCAATACCACCAGCGTAGTGGAAAGTTTCTGTTTCTTCTGAATCGTGGCGAGAGAAGATGATTTTTAAACCTTTATTTAAAAAAGCCATTTCTCTCAATCTGTTTGCGATAACATCACAATCAATTTCTGTCGTTTCTGTAAAAATTTCTGGATCTGGCCACCAAGTTGTTTTTGTACCAGTTTTGTCTGTTGGTTTTACTTTTTCAACAGGAGCAAGAGGTTCACCTCTCATATATTCTTGACGCCAAACATATCCGTCTCTTGAAACTTCTACAATATATTTTTCTGATAATGCGTTTACAACTGATGCCCCAACACCGTGAAGACCGCCTGATACTTTATAACCGCCATCACCAAATTTACCGCCTGCGTGAAGTACAGTGTGTACAATTTCAAGGGCTGATTTCCCGCTGTCCGGCTTAATATCAACCGGAATACCACGACCGTTATCTTCAACAGTTACACTGTTATCTTTGTGAATTGTAACGTGAATATCTGTACAGAAACCTGCCAAAGATTCATCGATTGAGTTATCTACAATTTCATAAATATAGTGGTGCAAACCTCTTTGAGATGTTGAACCAATGTACATCCCAGGTCTTACTCTTACAGCTTCCAACCCTTCCAAAACTCTGATGTTACTAGCATCATATTGTTTTGATGTATGAGTTTCAATTGCTTCATATTGAGCATCTGTTTGCTCATTTATTTGTGCGTCTTCAGCTGCTTTAAGAGCTTCCAACCCTTTATCATTTGTCATGTCTTGAGTGTTGTTATCTGACATATACTTCTCCCTAATCTACTCAAATATAGTTATAGTATAGCACAAAAGTAACTAGGTTAACAAATTGTTTACAATCTGCGAAAGACTTGATACGTATTTGTATATGCTATAGAATAATTTTGGATGGTCTTTATGAATTTTGATACTCAAAATAAAAAATTACTGATTTTTACAGGAACTCCAAGTGATAGTTCTAAAGATTTTGAATATGCTAATTTTTTCAAAAATTTTGACGGTGAAAAAATAATCTGTGGAGGTTCTACCGCAAATTTAATTTCCCGAGAATTAAATATTCCGATAAAGATGTCTAATAATGTTATGAATATTGATGGTTTGCCGCCAAGTTTTGTTATGGATGGTGTAAATCTTGTTACTGAAGGAGTTTTGACTCTATCAAAAGCAGTAGAATATTTAAAATCTGGACGGGTTACAGGTATTGACAACCCAGCCGGAAAGTTGGTAAAATTTTTAATAGACAATGATTTTATCTGCTTTGTTGTGGGTACAAAGTTAAATCAGTCTAAAATCAATGTTATCAACTTAAAATCAAGAAAAGAAATTATTGATGAGATGGTGTTGATTTTACAGAATAAATATTCAAAAAAAATTAGTGTACAGTATATCTAATAGCATAATAGGAAGGTAAAAATGGAAAAAGTCAGCGTGAAAGTATGTTTAGGAACAACGTGCTTTATCATGGGTTCTGCAAATTTGCAGGAATTAATGGATATTGTTCCCGAAAGGTACGGAGATAAGGTTGATGTTTCTGGAGTTCCTTGTCTTGGCTTATGCTCTGCGGATTGGGAATTTTCAAATGCTCCATATGTAAAAGTTGGAGATGAAATTATCAAAGAAGCTACTGTAGAAAAAGTTTTAAGAGCAATTAACGAAAGATTAGAAAGTAATAATTAAGGAAAAGGAATAGAAATATGGCAGTAAATACTCCAAGACAAACTTCACATTTGAAACGTGAAATTTTAGTTAGATTAATCAAGGCATATTTAAGTGAAAATTTTGAAGAAAATACAAGATTAATTCCTTATGATATGCGTCCAAAAGGTAGCGAAGTTCCATACCGTTGCTGTATATATAAAGAACGTGCTGTTCTTAGAGATAGAGCAATTGCCGGTTTAGGTACATCAATTGAAGATACAGATGATAGCGTTTTGTTATCAGATATTGCTAAAAAAGCAGAAGAAAGAGTGCAACCGGAAGAACATCCTTTGACAGTTTTAACTACTGCTTGTAAAGGTTGTGTTCCATCAAGAATTTTCGTAACCGACCTTTGTCAAGGTTGTGTAGCTAGACCTTGCGAAAGTGCTTGTAGATTGAAAGCAATCTCTGTTCACGATGGTAAATCTCACATTGATCCGGAAAAATGTAAAAATTGTGGTATGTGTGCTCAAGTTTGTCCATATCAAGCTATCCAAAGAATTATTGTTCCTTGTGAAAATGCTTGTCCGGTTGGAGCTATTGCAAAGGATGATGACGGGCATGCAAGAATTGATTTTGATAAATGTATTTCTTGCGGTAGATGTGTTGCAGCATGTCCATTTGGTGCAGTTCACGAAAAAAGCCAAATCATTGATATTTTAAAACAAATTAAAGAAGGTAAAAAATTAGTTGCAATGGTTGCTCCTGCGTTGTTTGGTCAACTTCCTTGTACTCCAAAACAAATGAAACAAGCAATTCAGTCTTTAGGATTTGCTGATGTTGTGGAAGTTGCTCAGGGTGCAGATATTACAACTAAAAATGAAGCTGCAGAATTTAAAGAAAGAATGGCAAAAGGTGATGCGTTTATGACAACTTCTTGCTGTGCAGGTTACAACGAACTTGTTGATAAACATATTCCAGAATTGAAACCATTCCGTTCAGAAACAAAAACTCCGGCTTATTATACGGCTGAAATTGTGAAAAAAGAAACTCCGGATGCAATTACTGTATTCTTTAGCCCTTGTGTAGCTAAAAAACGTGAAGCGTTACAAAATTCAAACATTGATTATGTTTTGAACTATGAAGAACTTGGTGCTTGGTTTATTGCAATGAATGTTCAACTTTCTGACTGTGAAGAATCAGAATTTAAAGTTGAATCTTCAGCCGAAGCAAGAAACTTTGCTGTTACAGGTGGAGTTGCAGGAGCTGTTAACGCTTTACTTGAAGAAGGAGAAAAAGCTACTCCGGTTGTAATTGACGGACTTGATAAGCAAGCAGTTCGTGATTTGAAAAAGTATGCTAAAAATGGTAAATGTGATTTAGGTAACTTAATTGAAATCATGGCTTGTACTGGTGGTTGTTTAGGTGGTTCAAGTACAATTAACGCTTATAAACCAGCTTTGAAACAGTTAACTAATTATGTTAAAGAAAGTCCTGAAATTAAAGACGTTATCAAAGATTAATTTTTAGTTTGTAAAAAGGTATTAAAGGTTGAAGGATTTTAAAGTTCTTCAACCTTTTTTATTCAATCATTTATACGATTACCGATATTAGTTTTTTATGGTATTTTTTTATTATGAGTAATACGTTAAAAATTATATTATTTGCAATATTTGCATTTGGTTTGTTATGTGCGGCTGTATTTGGCTTGTCAAAGGTCAAGGTTGATGATTTTCATAAGGCTGCGGTTATTTTTGTGGTTGATTCTTCTGCTTCTAATCAAAAGCAGTTACCTGAACAGAAAAAAGCAATCAGGCAATTATGTTCTATGCTTGATCCGGAAGATCAGATTAAAATTCTTCGTGTTTCACAAGATGCTTATATTATTTACGAAGGCTCTCCACAATCTAGTGCCGAAGTTAGAAAATCAATGGAAAAATTTACCCAATATGATTCAAAAGAATATGGCACAGCTTATGGTTTGTCTTTGAAGAAAGCATTTAACCATGCAATCAATATGCACAAAGAAGGTTACATCCCATCAGTTGTAGTGATTGGTGATTTGGAAAATGAAGGCGATGTTTCAAAACAAATTAACTGGAATACTCTTCCCGATGAAGTTGCTCAAGTTAAAGATAAAACCGGTAATTTTTCTATGATGTTTTTATTTGCAGCTCCTGATAAATTAGATTTGGCAAAAGAGAAATTAACTCCGGTTTTGGGTGAAAAGAATCTGGTTATTGGAACAGAAGCAAATTCAAATAAAGCACTAAGAAACTTTTTAACGTCAATTGGCAGATAGGTTTATACTGAAGATATGAAGAGAGTTATTATAAAATATTTGGATGAGTCCAAAATTTTTGATGGTAAGCATGATATTACAATCGGGAGAAGTGAGTCTTCCGATTTTGTCATAAATAATCTTCCCGAAAATGTGGAGGTAAAGTTTGTCTATAATGAAAAATTTAAAAATTATGTACTGGTAAACTCTTTGGGTTCTAGTGAAGTACTGGTCAATAATAGAAATTTTTCAAAAGTTTTAACTCCTGCCAATTTCTTTTTAGAAGTAAAAGGTTTGAGTGGGAAAATTATTGTTGAAGTTGATACAGAACAAATTCATAATATTTCGAATAAAGAAAATCAACAAATCCATAAGACTGAACACGGAGGAACTTCTACAATGCTAAAAAATACAACGGTAAATGCAAATGATATTTTTAATAATAATGTAGAAAAAAATAGAATTGCTATTATTAAAGAAATAGGATACAAAATTACAGAATTAAAAAGTGCTATTTTTTCTGCTAATATTACTAATTTGTTGTTGAATGCCGCAATTTTTATTTTATCTGTTGTATGTTCATTCGGTGTAACAAACTTTTTATTGGGCTTAAAAATAGATAATTCAAGTTCTGTTTTGAATTTAACTACAAATGCAGGATTTTTAGTTGCAATTTCTTTAATTGTTCTTGCAGTGTCTTTAATTATGAAGCATGGAGTTTTTTCTTTACTTGATTTTAATACTTCAAAAAAATATGGAGAAACAAATATTGCACAGAAATTTATTACAGGTGTTTCTGGATTATTTATGTTGATAATTTATGTGATTAATTTATTTTATTATAAGGAAATTCCGGGATTTTTCGGAGCATCATTTTTTATCTCTCTATTATTTGCCGGTGCATTAGCTACTGTTTCTGTTGCGAGTGGTTATTTCAAATTTCAATTGAAAAATTATAATCAACAATTGACAAATTGTGAATATAGAGAAGATTTTGAGAATGTTATGAAGAGTTACCGTTCAATGGTAAATACTTTTGTTAACCAGTTGAGCCCAAATAGAATAAATACTGTTAAAAGTAATCTCTTAAATAATCAATTGCTAATGATTGGGGAAGTATTCTTAGGCGTGTTGACTTCACCAGTCTTGGCTTATGGTGTTTCTAATACTTTGGCTAGTTGTTTTCCTGAAGCTGCGAATTGGGTTAGAATTTCCGGTTTAAGATTTAGTCCAATATTCCTTGTTCTTGCAACATTTTTAATTATTTTTGCGTTTTTCTCTTTTGTAAAAGCATTTACAATTTCAAAACAAATCAAAGGTTCAGAAATTATCAAGTTCGATGGTTTCCATGATTATAATAGCCATGGTGTAACGGTTTATGGTTTAGATTCAATGCACAGTTTGAATAAGGAAAAGAATACTGTAATGTTCATTGCTTGTTTTATTATATTGATTGAATTTACAATGAACGTTTCATATTTTATTACTGAAATTGGTGGTGATATTCAAGGTATGTTCTTGAGTTTTATTACAGCTCTTGTTCCTACAGCATTGTTGATTGCAGAAACTCACCTTTTGAGTTCTACAATGTGTAAAATCAATAATTATAACGAATTATTGGCGATGTTAGATTAGTAAAAATATGGATAAAAAAAATCTTGTAATAGTTGGAATAGTTTTATTTTTTCTGTTGACTATTATCGCAATGTCAATGGATGTTTCACAACGGAAAAAAGTTGCCTTTACTAATCAAAGTTTGTCTTTAAATAACGAAAATGCCAGTATTGAAAACAAAACTGCAAATGTAAATACTACAAATTCAAAATTTAGTAATAAAAATATTTCAACCGGAAATACAGATGTAAAACTAAATAGTTCAAAAATTAAATCTGAGAGAACGGATATTGATTTTGAGCCTTTTGACAATCAAGGGACAAATTATAATAAACAGAGTGCTTCAGGGAATAATCAGGGCAATTATTATAATAATTTTGATGATTTTAAAAATCGTCAGCAAAGATTGCAAAATGCTAGAAACAAACTTTCAAATACCCCGACAAGGTCAAATAATCAAAAAACTAATGGCAAGTATATTATCAAGAATATTGATTGGAGTACTTGGAAAAGTCAATTTATTAATAAAATCTTGGATGATAGTGTTTATATAACGTCATTAGATGATTATGGTGTTGGGGCATGGTTTTATTATTCATTTGTTGTAACTTCTGATGGTGCGATACGGGATGTAACCGTTCGTTCTCCATATATTAGTGATATTGATAAACAAAGGGTTGTTAACCTTATAAAAAGTTATGAGTATAAAGATATAACCGTTTTCCCTGCAAATTCAAGAAGAGTAACAGCGAAAGTTGATGCAGTTGTAATGCTTGGAAATAGTGAGAAAAAATCAAAACCATCAGATTTTAATGACATCGAACGTATTAAAATGAATTTACCTTAATTTAAAAGTCTATAAGTCAATAAGTTGATAAGTTTTTTACGGTTACGTCATTCTGAGGGCTTTAGCCCGAAATAATCCAGCTTTTCAATTTCTTATTCTCTAAAATTAAGAATAATAATAATGTAGGTTGGGGTTTCTACCACAACATCTAATTTGTTCCTCTCCAAGGGAGAGAGTTTGACAACTACCCTGTTCACTTTTTCTTTTTTATTTCGACGAAAAAAGAAAAAGTAGAACCGA
>CALAWF010000041.1 GCA_937894665.1 uncultured bacterium
CAAGAATTATACATCATCAAAAATGGTAACCTAAATTGCATTAATATATAAAAGAAAACAGAACAAAAAATAATTACAGATAAAATTTTTTATCCCCATGACATTCACTCCTCACAAGTGCATGCGAGAAACTCTTTATAAAAAATGGTAACATATTTTTTTTACACTTATATTGTTACATTTCGTAATAATTGAGACTCTTTTTCTTTAGATTTTTCTTCTATTTGAAATTCGCTGGTTGCAATATATTTGTCAGAAGGACCAAGTTGATATTTCAATAGCTTGTTTATATATTCATTGATTTGCTTATCGTTCATTTGAGAAAAATGGCATTTATTCTTTTGAGAATAATCTTTAATGTATTTTAAACACTTAGCATGAAAACGAGAGAGAAATGTCTTAAAATTTCCCTTCAAGTTTGAATTCTTGCTCTTAAGAGATAAGTCATTGTATTCCCATTCACTAAATCCATTTTCAAGTAAAACTATGTATAAAAAAGCAAACTGAAGTTTACTTAAACGAATTGGAACACCATAAAATAATATTGTTTTTTCTTCTGGACTTAATTCACTTGCTTTATTTCTGTAATAAATGTAGCTGTCAAGAGATTGTCTAGGTTTTAAAATCAAATGAATTAATAGTTCGTATTTTTCTTTTAATAGTTCTTTTGTCTCAGAAGGATATTCATCAAATCCTTTTCTTAGTAGTTTTACTTTTAAATCATTTGAAGAATTCTTTGTCATAGACCAATTTTACAACAAAGCTAAATTATAATAAATAATTATATCTAATGATTTTCTGTTTCACTCTGTTTAATGAGATAGCCTCTCGTTATTGATTATTTAACACATCATTAAGATATTTTTTGTAATAATTTTTCAATTGAGTTGGCTTTTTGATTTGAACATTGCAACCCCATTTGAATAATTCTTGGCAGATTGCATAAGTTCCACCTGATATGAATTTCACTTGAATATTGCCACTCTCTAAAGTTTTAATTTTTTGTGTTGGATGAAAATGATAGTTCAAGACATCATTGGCTACAGATTTGTCAAATTCAAGAACAATGTCAATAGGTTTTTCTTGATAAACGCCAAATGAATTGTTGCTATATTCTGTCAATGAAAACTTTTCATCTTTTTCAAAGTATTCATCTAATATTGCTAACTCGCTTATTTTGTCAACTCTATACTGTCTTAAGTCCCCAACATACTCATTGTAACCAACAAGATAGTATTTATCAGCAATAACAAGTCCGTACGGATTAAGAGTAATTGTTTTTATTTCTCCTTTTATCGGATAGTTAAATTGAATCTTTTTAAATGCAAGCATTGATGTTCTAAGTTCTTCTAAAATCTTTGGCTCAATGTTTACACCTGAATACTGCCTAACGGCAAAACCCTCTGATTCCATAATTGCAGAAACATCGGTATCAAGAGATTGTAAATTCTTTTGAGGAGTTAGTGCCTTGATTTTTGCAATGAGTTCGTCTAGTTCTTTTCGTTTGTTTTCGTCATTCGACAAACCTTTCAAGTATTCAAGATTAGCAAAATCATCTGCCGTAAATGAAATTAAAGCATTCATTGCACCTTTGACAAATCTCCAGCGTTTCTTTTTCTCAGAAGTTGGAACTTCTTCAACCTTCTCAGGGAATAAATCAAATAGTAAGGCTTTCATTCTCTCTGCAGAACGTCTGGAACATTCAAAATGATGTTCAATATCTTCTATACATAGTCCGCAATAACTGTTTTGAAACATCATTGCAAGTTCAATAATTTGTTCTGTTTTGTTTAATCTTGACATAAATTCTCTCTCATTGGCTTTAAATAAAAGTATATCAAACTTAAGTCTTTAATTGCTTTCTCTGCTAATTCTTTAACTGTTAAATTTGAGATATCTATCTTTTTGTATAGGTACATTTCTTTTTCATAACTGTAACCATTCCATTTACACGTATTTTCTTGGTTAAAAAACCATCCATAATTTTCCGACAAATATTTGAAACCTGTGGTCTTATTTTCTGTGTCAGCTCTACCGTTTTTAGGTGCAAAAATACCACATTGAGCTTTGTGCAACCCTGCATAATATCGATATTCGTTTCCAAACAAACTTACACCCAAATAACACAAATCTTGCCTTTTACTTTCTTCTTTATCCCAAGCACCTTGAAAATAAAATAACATATCACTATAAACTTTTAAATCACGTCCGCAACCAATGTTTATAGTATCTATTGATTGATAATTGGAAAAATCACAAAGAATCCATCTTGTTAGTTTTATCATAAATGCTCTCTCAAATGTTTTTCCAAAATTTATAGCTTTTAACTTTTCTTGAATTCCTTTATCTCTAATAATTGCCCACAACTCTCCGATTTTATCGTTTGAATCAAAATCAATGCTGTGCAAAAGCTGATTTAATAAATTCAAAAAATCAAGATAGCATTGAATTAAAGTATAATCTGTATTCTCAAATACAGTTAATTTTGTCGATTCAAAACATTCTTTTATTTTTTCAAATAGATAATCATAGGATAATAATGAGTCATAGCCACTTGTAAATAAAGGAGGGAAATAACTCACCAAAATAGTCTTATCAACGGTCTTTAAAAACTGTTTATTATATCTTTCCAATTGGTTTTTATCAGGCAATGATTTTAATTTATTCTCTATAATTATAGATTTATCACCTATTTTTAGGAATAAATCAGTATTTTTATATTCTCTCAAAACTTCTATTTTGTCTTTTTTGTTATACTCAGGATAAAAAACTGGTGTAAAAACTTTAGGATATTTTCTCAACATCCAAGCCCAAATATTACTATGAAACAATTCTTTTGACGATAAAGACATTGCAAACATAGCGTTATTTGATAATTCATCGACTATTTTAAGAATTTTATTTTTATTCATTATTTAATCCTTACCATATATAATAAACCAAACCTGCGTCATTTTGTGACGCAGGTTAATACGGTATTAAAAATTACTTTTCAGGATTCCAAGAATTTAAAGCATCTTTCAATTTTTCAATATAACCACATTCATCTAATTTTTTAGACATATATTCTTTTATCATTTCTTTATTCCCATCAGAAGATGCTAATTCTTCTTGTTCAATAAGAGTAACAGTTGGGCTATATGACCAATCATCATTTCCATTGAATTTATTAAATGAAAGACATTTACTTATATGTTTAATTAGAGAATTTCGTTTCTCTTTATCATTTGATTTACAAATAGCAATTTCAATATATAAAGGCTTTTTCCCCCAGTATAATGAATGTAAATTAACTATCATATTGTTGTCAAATTCACCAAATGCAAGTTTTTCAGTGTTATTTATGCCTTTAGGTAAAAATTTTACAGATTTGTCCTCTACAACTATGTTTTTATCTACATCAGTACGTTCTTTTAATAATTCTACAAATAATTCAAAGATTTCAGCACTTTCATCAGAATTTTCAACAATTAAATTAATAGCTTCCTTGTTTTCACGATATATTTTTCTACATAAATCAACAATTTCTTTATCCGTTTCGCCCATAATATTCCTTTCTACCATTCTTTTATAATGCTCTATAAATATTTTCACATCATCTTCTAGCAAACAACCGTATTGTTTCATTAAGTTGTTAATTGCTTTTAAAATATCTCCGGAATTTATTCTTATATATCCTTTGTAATCTTCGCAAGGTAAATATTTATAAGGAGTTAAAAATAGGAAAATTTTATATTTATAATCTTTGTACTTATCATTGTTTAAAATGTAGTTTCTATAATCTTCTAATTGATTACATCCTTCACCAGACCAAATTTTATTTTCTATAACGCATACCAATTTGTTTGTTGGACAATCTATAAATATGTCCATTCTTCTTCCGTCATTAGTCGTTTTTTCTAATGTAACCTTGGCATCAGTTAAATCTTTTAATATAATATCTACCAATATTGAATCATTTCGTAATGCGATTTTCAGTAATTCTTTAAAAAAACAATCCATTAAATAATGGCTTTCAAATGGATTTAAAAGCCAACCTAAAAAATTAGAATGTTTAACTTCATTGTTTTGTAATTTTAAAGCTTGAAAAATATTGAACTTGTTATTTGATATTGCCTGTAATTCTGCGAAATCTTCTGATGTTAATAGCTTTAATAATGCTTGTTTTTGCTTAAAAGAATCATCTGTTTGCAAATTATTTTCTAAAGCTTGCATATCTGTTGAATTAGTCATAAAATCCTTTCTATTATGCTTGTCTTGTACCTGCAGGTTTACCCTGTTCATCGTAAAGATGGATAGTAGAACCTCTTTTTATGCCAACTTTGTTTCCAAACATAACAACATTATCATTGCTCATAAGGGAAATGTTTCGACCGCAATTACTAACACTTCCTCCTTTTTCTACTAAAACATGAACTGTTCTACCATTTTTGATAAATACAGCATTGGAAGTAAAACCAATCAAGGTCCCAGTAAAATGGGATATTGAATTCCCGAATTTAACTGCAACTTGGCTTCCCTTTTGCAAAACTTTTATTTTGTTTTTTTTGTTATACTCAAGATAAAAAACTGGTGTAAAAACTTTAGGATATTTTCTCAACATCCAAGCCCAAAAGTTTGTATGAAATAGTTCTCTTGATGTTAAAGAAACATTAAACATGGCATTGTTTGATAACTTATTTATAGTTTTTAAAATTTCATTTTTATTCATTCTGTTTCTTGCTTTAATTTTATTTTCTATAGTTTTATTATAACTCTGTACCACGTCAAATTGTGACGTAGTACAGAGTTATTAAATATTTATTTAATTTATTTTAGAGTTAAGTTCTTTTGTGAATTGTGAAAAATCTTCTAATATGCCAGAATTATAAATTTTATTTTTCAAAAAGTCTTTCAGTTCATCATGACCAAGTAATGTAATATTGTTGTAATCAATGACACTAATCAGAGGGAATGATTTTACGTGCATATAAGTATCTTTTTTAGGACTTTTGTTATAGCCAAATTTGTCTTTTGCCATTTCATACAAAATTTGATATTGTTTTTCAAACCCTATTTCAGATTGTCTTATTACGATATCCATTATTACAGAGTTTTTAGCATTATTAATTTCAATAATTAGGATATTATCAGCATCAACCCAGTCTTTTTTTGCAAATTTCAAGTTCTCTAGATTATCATTTTGGGGAATAAATCTAATCCAATTACTATTACTTGTTTGAAGTAACCAATTAGAATTTTCAGATATAATCTCCAGTAATACATCATAAATATCTGCTTTGATGTTATTATTTTCGATGATTAAGTCTATAGCATCTTTATTTTCTCTGTAAATTTTCCTGCAGAGGGTTATAATTTCTTCGCTTGTTTGTCCCATAATATTCCTTTCTAGCATATTGTTATAGTGTTCAATAAAAATCTTAACGTCTGAATTTATAACTTTTGATTTAAACCTCAAAGTCTTTTCAATAACATCATGCACCTGAACATAATTCATTGGTATGTAGTATACGTTGTCATTCGTACCGTTGCATTTTCTTTCCATTAATTGAGAATTGCTTGCGTTTGTAGGAGAAAGATAAATGTATAATTTTTTGTAGTCTTTGAATTCAGAAAACACTATTCCTGCATATTTTTCTAACTGACAATCATGTTCACCTGTCCAAATTTTGTTTTCAATAATACAAACAAATTTTCTTTGTCGGCTTATAAGGAGCAAATCTATATTTTTATATTCACGTTTGATTTCAGTATCATCAAGATTGTAAAATACAATATCTCTTAATGGAACACTAATTTTTTCATTTAGGGAATAATCTCTAATAGCTGATTTAAGAAATTCTTTCAAAAAGTAATCACCAAGCTTATGGGTTTCAAAAGGAGAAAGTAGCCAAGCTAAGAAATTAGAATGACGAATTTCGTTGTTTTGCAATTTTAAAGCATTAAAAATATTAAAATTGCCCGACAAGTTATTTAGTTCTTCCAAATCTTCTGAAATAAGAAGCTTTTCTAATTCTTGAATCTCTGTTTTTGAATTAGTCATAAAAATTCCTTTCATTAAGCTTGTCTTGTACCTGCAGATTTACCTTGTTCATCGTAAAGATGGATAGTAGAACCTCTTTTTATGCCAACTTTATTCCCAAACATAATTACGTCATCATTACTCATAAGGGAAATATTTCGACCACAACTACTAACGCCTCCCCCTTTTTCCACTAAAACATGAACCGTTCTACCATCTTTAATAAATACAGCATTGGAAGTAAAACCAATCAAGGTCCCAGTAAAATGGGATATTGAATTCCCGAATTTAACTGCAACTTGGCTTCCCTTTTGCAAAACTTCTTTAATTGCCATAATTAACTCCTTTCTCTTATCTTGCCACAGCTTGTCCAACTATTCTTATTATTTCATGTTGATTTTCATCAAGGCTTTTTATGTCTTTTTCAATTTGTTCAAAAATATTGTCATAAGATACTTTGCTCAAGTTGTATTCACCAAAGTATTTATCAATATATAAATATCGATATATAAATCCAGGAGCATAGCCGCAAAAATTTTCATAAGTTCGAGCTTTAACTGGATTCATAGTATTTTGAAACCAATAATTATTCATAGCAATTTGGTTTGCGATTATTTCTCGCTGTTTGTTTGCGTTATCAGATGTATCATTCCATAATATATTCATAAAATAACGATATTGGTTATTTTCAATTTGAATACCTATATTAAAACCATATTTAGGAAAACTTTTTACAATATCAATAGTCCCTTTTTTATTGTGAAAACTGAAACCAATACCCCATTCTGTTCGATTCAACTTTTGTTTGATATAGTTTGCAAATTCGGAAGTTCTCCATTTTACATAAATATCTTTTAAACCTATTTCATCAAGTTTGTTATTTTCATAAAAATCATATTTTTGTGAAGATGTTTTAGGAAATGCGTTTACAAGTTGAGTTACAACATTTATATAATCGTCAATTAAATATTTGTCATAGTCTTTAAGGTCATTAAATTGCATTTTTAAATTTTCTTCCAGCTGATGATAACTATAGTATTGCCAAGAATCTGGAATTTCAGTTATTGGAGCTAGTGAAAGTAATATAAAAGAAGCTTTCTTTTCTTTAAAAGCTTGTTCATATTTTTTAAGTTGTTCTATTGTTGGATATGATTTTAACTTGTTTTCAATAATTATAAATTCTGTTTCATTTCCATCACTTATTGTAATTTGTAAGTCCAATTTTATATCTGTCCCATATTGTACTTGTGTTTCAAATTTTATATTATTTGGGTTTAAAACTTGTTTATTTGAAAATAATTTTAATGTTTCTTGTGGGTACTTATTTCCAAGCCAATTCAAAAAACATGTGTGAAAATTTTCTAAAGAACACATTGACAAGTTGTAAATAGGTGAGGTTAAAAGATTATTCATACGAACTCCTTTCTCTTTTTATCACAGCATATCATGCTACTACGCCAAAACGTGTCGTAACATATTTTATAACTAGACTATTAGTCTATACTTGAATGCAGATATTATAGCACAATAATATTATGTTAGAGGATAAATGCAAGTTATTTGCTCAAAATATTAAGAAATATAGAGAAAGTAAGGGATATTCAAAAACGAAATTAGCCGAACTTGCTGACTGTGATTTGACATATATCGGTAAAATTGAAAAATCTGAAAAATATCCTAACCTTAAAATGATTTTCAAACTTGCAGAAGCTCTAGACATTCCAACAAAAGATTTGTTTGATTTCGAATAATACACAATATAATTTTGTATTATTCGCTAATTTATCTCAATTTATTACTCCGATTACATTTGAGGTCATTTGTAACTGACTTTTAATATTTGTATGTACAAGGAATAATACATAATTTATAATATAAATATATTATGTATTATTGACTATGACTACATTTGAGCCGTAGAAAGGAGTAAAAACAATGGAATTTGTTCAACCGATTAGAAATTTAAAACAGATTGAAACAATCAAAAAACTGCTAAAATCACAGAATTTGAGAGATTATTGCTTGTTTGTTCTTGGTATAAATTCAGGGTTGCGAATAAGTGATTTGTTGAAACTAAGGATTTCAGATATTGCAGAAAATGGAAAAATCAAAGATAGAATTAGTCTAAGGGAGAAGAAAACAAACAAGTTCAAAGATTTCCCACTGTCAACAAGTACAAAATCTGCATTGAAAGATTATCTAAAAACAAGAAATTATACAGAAGATGAGCCTTTATTCATATCACGAAAGAATAAAGGCTTTTTGTTACGACAACAAGCATACAAAATTATAAATGACATTGCAAAATCTGTTGGAATAAAAGAAAGAATTGGAACTCACACACTTAGAAAGACTTTTGGCTATCACGCATATAATAACGGCTATGACATTACCCTAATTCAAAAACTTTTCAACCATTCATCTCCTGCTGTAACTCTAAGATATATAGGAATTACACAAGATGAAATGGATAACGTGTATTTGAGTTTGGATTTATAGTTGTATTTTAAGTCTTAATTTAGATTCCTTGTTATGATTTTTTCAACATTATCAAAATCAGCATTAGCTTTTTCTATTTCGCCTAATTCTATATAAGCTTTTCCTCTTATTCTATAAATTGTTCGAGCATCTTTCTGTTGAGCTAATTCAATAGCTTTGGTATAATCTTTTATCGCTTTTTCATATTGTTTTATTTTAGAAAATACATTTCCTCGAAACCAGTAAGCATAATAGTTTTTAGTGTCAAATTCTATGGCTTTGGAAAAATCAAAAATTGCATTGTCATATCGTTCTAATAATTCATTTGCAATAGCTCTATTGTGATATCCTGATTTTTCTCCTAAACGAATTAACTTGTTGCAATCGTTTATTGCTTTATCGGGTTCTTTTAATTTTATGTATGCTGCTGAACGATTTCCGTATGCTTCAATATAATTTGGATTTAATTCTATTGCTTTTGTTAAATCTGCAATTGCTTTGATATATTCTTCCAAATTTATATAGCAATTTCCTCTATTAGCATATGCTCTATCATAATTTGGATCTAAGTATATTACTTTAGTAAAATCTTGAATAGCCTGTTTATATAGATTTAAGTTAGCAGAAGAAATTCCTAGATTATTGTAAGCAAGTCCTCTGTTATAATATGCATCGACATTTTTGTTATCAATGATGATTACTTGATTAAAAGTCTTAATTGCTTGTTTTAACAAATTAAGTCTTGCATAACAAACTCCTCTATATAGAAAACCATCAGTGCTTAATAAGCAAGTCGGAATCTTTTTATGTTCTTTTAATGCTTTCCTATAATCTTTATTATTAAAATATTTTTCAAATATTTTGCAATACCTTTTTAGTTTTCTAATTTTCATTGTTATTCATTACCTGTATTAACTAGTAAAATTCTTATTTTAAAAATTATGTAGTCTTAAATGTCAAAAAGTTGATTTTGCCTGTAATCTTCTCCATTCATGGTTATCAATATATAGTTTTCTGCGATTCTACTTTGTATTGCATTTCCCTTTTCTTTATAGTGTGATGTCATTGTAGACATAGCTCCCTCTGTTGTTATTATTGTAGGAATTTCTCTTTCATATCTTATGTTTATAATCTGATATATTGTTCTGCTTACAAATTCAGAATTTTTTTCTTTGCCTAAGTCATCAATAATTAACAAATCTATATTTGCATAGGATTTAATAAATTGAAGAATATTTGTTCTTTCTTTTAATTCTGAAATCATTGATACAACATTAATAAATTTTGTAGGTACACCTTGTTCAATTGCAGAATGAGCAATCGAACAAGCTAAGTGAGTTTTTCCAGTTCCAACTTTTCCTAAACCCTCAATAACAAGATTTGTTCCAAAAGCTAAATGTGATTGAATGTTTTCTGCATAATCCATTGCTGCTTGTTTTGCTCTTGTAGTTATCTCATCAAATGTATTATAATTATCAAAGTTTTTATTTAGAAATCGTTTGTTTATATTTGATTTCTTTAGTAATTTTGTGGATACTAACTTATTTAACATTTTTTCGCAGAATTTATCTACTATATCTAAATTTCTTGTTTCTGCCCAAAGCCTATCTGCTTCAATTTTAGCAATATAATTATCACTAATTTCTCTGTAGTTTTTTGATAATACAAATAAATCATCACAAGGTATTTTATTTTTCATAAAAATTATTCCTCTGCTTTAAAGTTATACAATGGTTTCAAGTGGTCTATGATTTCAGCAGTTGGAGCAATAGCTTGAATTATTTCTTGACTATTCTTATAAGCCATTGGTGCTTCATCAAGTGTTGAGATTGAAACACAACTTGAAAAAATATCTTTCATCTGAATTTTGTATTCCTGCATTGTCAACTGGTCTTTTGCTTGAGTTCTAGATAAGGCTCTACCTGCACCATGTGGAGCAGAATTATTCCAATCAGGATTTCTTTTCCCAATGCAAATCAAAGATCCCTCAGCCATATTGAGTGGAATTAAAACTTTTTCATCTTTATAGCAAGAAATAGCACCCTTTCTGATTATGTTATCTTGCCCAATATAATTATGGATTGTTTCAAATTCATCTTCTGATTTCCAACCCATATTTGATAGAATTTCTTTTGCAATAATTAATCGATTGAAATGAGCATATTCATTGCAAACTTTTGCACATTCAAGATAGTTCTCTGCATTTTTACCTGTTAAATAAGACAAGTTTTTGAGTTCACCTTCTCTGTAACAGTTAGTTTCAATAGCAATTTTTTGAAAATAAATAGCAAGTTTTTTGCCAAAATTTCTTGAGCCTGTGTGAATAATCAAATAAGTTCCTGTTTTTCCTTTTTCAACTGATATAAAATGATTACCACCACCAAGTGAACCTATTTTTCTCAAATCTCTGTTTGGTTTTTCTTTCAAATAATCAATAGAAATCTGTTTGATTTTTTCTATCAAGCCATTTGGAACAAGCGAACTTATTTCTTTTCTGCCATTTTGTCCAAATGGTACAAATGTCCTAATAACTTTGTCCAATTTTGCAAAATCATTCAAGGTTTTTGATTTTTTTAGTTTTACTGCAAGCATTCCACAAAATTGGTCAACTCCGATAATGTTTGGAATAATTTCTCCATTTTTAGGCATTTCAGCAGTAAAACCGATTGTACAGCCTTTTCCTTTATGGCAATCTGGCATTATTCTAACTTTGCAATCTTTAAAAATTGGGTGATTGCAGATTGCCAGTGTTTGTTCTGTAACATCAATATCTTCAACTGATGTAAAAATTTTTGCTGATGTATATTTACCATTCACTTCGTACATTATTACTCCTTATTATTTTTTTAGTTTTAATTTCCTTGCTAATTGTGCTGCCATTTTTTCTGTTATATGTAATCTTTGAGCGGTTGCTTTTATTGAAAAATGTTCTTCTCCAAAAATCTTTTTAAAATCAGATATTGAAACCGCAGTTCCTTCACATCTGCAACTTGACGGAATTTTATCCAAAATCTTATAGTCCATTGATTCAATAAATGTTTTGAATTTGCCTAAATCTGTAAAATTACCATTTTTATCTGTCCATAACTTTGATTCTGATTTATAAAAATCTGAAATGTATTTCATTATCATCTGCATATTTCCGCTAAATACTACTTTGTTTGCTCGTATTAAATATTTCATTTTTGCTCCTTGTATTTTCATTATGCAATATACCTATGTCAAAATAAGTCATAGGTTAAATAAGCTTAATTGTTCAGGTTCTATGACTCTTATAGTCTGCTCACTTTTAGTGTTTGATTGCTCTGACTTATAATGTTTTAACTTATACTCAATCCCATTCAAGAAATAAAACGGAGTATAAAGCACCTGTTGAAATTTTAAAGATAAAGAATCACCTTGAACTACTTTTGCAGGAATACCAAGTAATGAGAGTTGAATATATGTCATTTTGAAGCACATTTCAGATATATCAATTGCTTCGACAAACAAATTTTGTTGATAGTTGATATTATGCTCTCTTAGAATTTGAGCAAATGCAATAATCAATGCACCACTACCACAACAAGGTTCTGAAAGAGTTATAAGTTGATTATTTTGAAGAGTCTCAATTTCTGTAAAATTTATCTCTGCCATAAACTTACAAACTGAATATGGTGTAAAATACTGACCATTAGCTTGATTTCCTAAGTTCAGAGACATAAAGACTTGTCCCAAGAAGTCTTGAGGTTCTTGTTCTAATCCAAAAACTAAAAAAGCAAGCAGTTTTGAAAATTCTTCTGCTTGCTCTTTTGTATAAGTTTTGATTATATTCAAATATTTTTGCTCTAAATTATCACTTCGATAGACTGTTTGTGCTAAGGAGCAATAACTCAAAGTCAAAAAGTCATTAAAGACGGTTGAAACACTTCTTGAACGGTCTAAGTTACTCAATTTTGATATAAATTCTTTTATGTAATCTTTTTTATTCATAAAATGTACCTCTTTTATACTGAGAGAATTCAGATTGATTTCTATTAAACTTTTTGATGATTTATATATATTTATATTTAAAATACTGTTTCCGTTTAATCTCGATTATTCTGAATTTAGCGACTTGTAAAATTTACTAGAAAAGACTTAAAACCTAGAGTTTTAGCCATTTTTATTATTATAAATCTTATAATTTCACTCGTACATATCTTTGAAAAAACTCTTGTTACATTTAATTACAGAAAAATACAAATTTATTACAACTAAAAGTATTATACTTATTATATTTCAAGGTTATTTTTCTAATTTGTAATTTGGTAATTGAAAATACTTAGAGAAAATTAAAAATTTTCATATTAAGTTTTTAAATTCTTGTAGTTTAAGGGTTGAAATATTGCACCATTTTTGGTACAATATAAATATAAGAGATTTTAGTAAAGGAATAGTTATGATTGATAAAAAACATATTGGTTCTAGTTTTGATAGTTTTCTTGAAGAAGAAGAAATCTTGCAAGAGTCTGAGGCTGTTGCGATAAAAAGGATTATTGCTTATGCTTTGGAACAAAAAATGCTAGCTGATAATATGTCAGTTAATCGACTTGCAAAAGAACTTGAAACATCAAGAACTGCGATATGCCGTATTTTAGACCCTGAAAATACCTCAATTACATTAAATACAATTGAAAAAGTTGCTAAATACTTAGGTAAACGAATTATTTTGTCCTTTGCATAATTCTTGTATTATGAATTTGATAAGTTTTTAATGAGTTTTATAAAAAGGTATAAAACCTGTTTTTGTTTTCTGATTATTTTCGTTATATTCTATTAAATTAATAATTTTATCAGTATTAAGTACTAATTTGGATGCTTCTTCATCATCAAATAAAAAGATTTGAATATTGGCTTTGCCAATATCCTGTATTGCTTTGTTTAGTACCGCCCCTAGGGCATTTATATTTTTTTCATCAAATGGTTTTGATAAATGGTCACCAATAAATATTGGAATTAAAGGATATTCCCCATTTCCTATCAATAATTTTAAAAAGCCAAAGTAACCGCAGATTTGAATCAATGTATGTCTAGCCATACTGCCTGTGTAATAATTTGTTAATACATATTGTTGAATTTTTTCTTTATTTTCTCCCTTTTCAACAATTTGTATTTCTTCAATTTCTGGTTGTAAAATATTACCTTTTTTAAGATACCTAATTTGGAATTTAGATTTATCAGTATCTATCTTTACAAAATCAGAAACATCTTTTGCTGAGTTATATAAATTTGTTATATACATAGATAGATTATTGATTTTTGTTAAATCGTCCTTGTTTTTAAGTTCAAGCAGTTCTTCTTTGATAGATTTAATCTTTGATAACTTTTCTGTTAATTCTTCATTAGAATCAACAACATTTTGTTTTAAGTAATTTTCAAGCAAAATTACAGCCTTTTCTTTTTCTTTTATAGAATAAAGTTTAAACTTTGCATTATTTTTCTTAATTTCGTTTTTAATAAGCTCCCTTTGTTTTTGGAGTGTATCTATTGTTTTATCACAAATTGAATTTTGACTAAATGAAATAGTAGTATTTAGTTCGTTCAAAAGTTTTTTTATCGAATTTAATAAATAAGTGTATTCATTATTATTTTTTAAGATATTATCTAAAGCAATTAACAGTTTTTTTCTATTATTACTCTCTTTTTCAATATCTTTAATACCCTGTTTATAACTTTGATATGTTTTAAGTTGTTCGTCAATATTTTCAAACATTAATGAGAGCTCTGTTGTATTTTTAGTATTGATAGTAACTGGCTTTGTATCTTTCTCCATTAACTTATATTGTTCAAGCCTTTGTTTGACTAAATCTGCATTTTTGCCATTATACTGCATATTTAAGTTTAAAATTATAATATTGTTATTTATTTCTTTAGAAATAAAATCATATTGGTTTTTCTTTAACTCTAACTTTTTTGTTTCTTTTTCTAAATTTTCAAGTTTTGTTTCTAATTCAAAAATTCTTTTTAAATTTTTATTAAATATAAAATTTAGTAAAGAAGGAAGTTTTACAGAATATTCAATATCTCTACCTTTATCCAAAAAATCTTGAATATTTCCTTGTCGTTTTTCACCTAAAAAATTAAATATTGTAAAAGTCCTATATGTCAATTCTTGTCCAGTAAATATTTTGATATTATTTAATAATGACTCATTCGGTGTAAAAATACTTTCAAGTCTTATTTTATATTCTCTATAAGAAATTGATTGCATTGATTCAAAATTTGTAGTTCCTTCTACTGTAAAATAATTTTCATCTTTATTTTTGGTTCGAGTTAAAATATATGAGACCCCATTATTACACACTTTCATTGTGATTTTTTTTACATTTTTATACCATTCTTCATTTTTAATTTCTTTGCTAGAACCTAACATATAGTCAAGCAGATTATAAAAAACAGTTTTACCAGAATTATTCTCACCTTTAAAATAATTTATGCCTGCAACAAATTCATAACTGTATGATTCTTCTAAATAATTATAAAAAGTTAACTCTGTTATCTTAAACATTTTGTAAAATCTCCTTTAAAAACTGTATTTCAGGCATTTTTCTACATTCTTCAATTGCATTATAAAAGAATGTATTTTCATCGTACAAAAAATTTTTTGCATTGTCTTTTCGTTCCAAAAAGAACAAAGTGCCATCTTCTAAGGTAATATTTCTATTTAATAATAAAAGATGTATAGCTTTTGTTATAATTTTAATATTTTGGCAATAATCAGAATATTTTCCATTAAGCAGTGATATTAGTTTGTATGCCAAATCATTTGAATCGTGTGCCGTATAGGTTTTTTTGTATAAATTATATTTTTTTAGTAAATAGGCAATAGGTAATAATTTATTTACGGAAATATTTTTATGCAAGAATAGGATTTGACATATAATATCGCAATATATGCTTAGTTGTATTGCTTCTGCTTCATTTTCTAAATTATTCATCTTCATCCTTCCAAGAAATTTGATTT
>CALAWF010000042.1 GCA_937894665.1 uncultured bacterium
AATTGTTGTTTTATCATTTTACCATATTTTACTTTTTGTCCGCCAGCCCAGCACCATCCTGAATCAGCATCATCCATAAAGGCATCCATAAATGATTCACCATTTTGTGAAGAGTGGTACTTATTCCAACCTAACATTACTTTTACAGTTGCATCCGGACTTTGTCCCATAAATTCTAAGACTTCTTCCATTTTTGCATCATTTGTACCTAAGCCATCTGTTGCATCGTAGAACTGTTCTATAGCATCTTGATAGTCTGCAAAGTCATCTACTCCTTGATGTTCACCTTCTGTTGAAGAAGCACCATCTGTTGTAGTTGAAGAAGCTGCAGTTCCTGTTTCACCTGATTGTTGAGTTGAATCTGTAGAACCAGTTGAAGAAGAACTATCTGTTGATGATGAGCTATCAGTTGAAGAGTTTGCCTTGTTTATATCATTTATCAACTTAGCTGTATCTGTCAAAATAGGTCTTAAATTCTTTTCGATTTCCCCAACTTTTTGATATGCAGTTTGAGGATCAAGATCAGAAGATTCTGCAATTTTCTTCAATTCATCTTCTTGAGCCTTAATTTTATCTAACATATCATTAACTTGTTGTTTTTGTTCATCAGTAATTTTTGGATTTTGCAATTGAGCTTCCAATGCTGATTTTGATTGTTGAATATTTCCTAAACAACGGTTCAAATTAGCACTTGTCATATTATTCAAAACCGGAGCAACTAATTGTGCTGTTCCTCTGCGAATTGCTTCTTGCCATCCAGGAGTGTTTGGTGAAGGGATACCGGAACTTATTGTAGCTCCACCAAATGGATTATTAGAAAAAATACTGGAACCACCACCGCACCAAGTTTGTTGAGCAACCGGATTCAATCCATAACCCACATTGTAACCTGAATATGGTTCAATTGTAGCAACTTGAAGATCTCCACCAAAATTTGTTGTCATCATAGGCAAGTATCCATAATATGGAATGTTTGCAAATGTGTTAGTAGTAGCGTTCAACATAATTTTCCCCGATTCTTTATTTTCGTTCCCCGTACTTATATAAACAATTTTGCTTTTCAATAATTGCCTTTTTGTTTGCGTACACAAAAGTACTCAAATCGCAAACCCCCTGATTTATCTACATTTCAGACCTTAAATTTTATTGTTACAAATCTTAATATTATTAAAAAGGTCTAAAAATAGACATCCCAATAATTAAAAATCGAAATGAAATTATATGATTTTTATGCTATCATTTTGCCATGCAAACATTAGCTAGATTTATACAGAATAAAAGAAACGAATTAGGTTTAACACAAAAAGGCTTAGCAATTGCCGCTAACATTCCGCTTGAGGATGTCGAAGAAGTTGAAGCAGGTAAGGAACTATTTTTGCCTGTAACAGTTCGTCAAGCACTCGCAAAAGTTCTAAAATGCGAACCATCTGAAATAAAAAAACTCGAAAAAGATATTGCAAGTGATATTGTTTCACCGGAAATCATTGAAAGTTTAAAACAATTGATTCTAAATGGGGCAGGCGGATTAAAGTGTCCACGTTGCGGAGCTCCGCTAGATACAAGAATTGCAAGAATGTATGATTTGGAAGATAATCTAGTACTTCACCCAAAAGCTCATTGTACTAAATGCCCGTTCCAAATTCATTCCTAAGACATTATTTATAAGTAATAAAAAACAGCCCTCTAAATAAGAGAGCTGTTTTTCTATGTAAAATTCTCTAATGCAAAAATCTTAGATAAATATAAGCTGTAGAAATTGCTAAAGATATTGCAACAACCGCAACTCCATATTTCAAAAATCTCATAAATGCAATAGGATGACCTGATTTTGCTGCATTTTCAGAAACAATAACATTTGCAGCAGCTCCGATTATTGTCATATTGCCGCCAAGACAAGCACCTAAAGACAATGCCCACCACAAAGGATAAGCGTAAGATGCACCCATTGTTTTTTCAATTTCTACAAGCATTGGTGCCATTGTTGCTGTATAGGGAATATTATCAATAATTCCGGAAATTACACCTGAAGCCCAAAGAATTATCATTGACGTAGCAGCCTGAGAACCTTGAGTAACCTTCAAAATCCATTCAGCCATCAATTTGATACCACCTGAGGCTTCTAAACCTCCAATAATGATAAATAATCCGATAAAGAAGAATATTGTATTCCATTCAACATCTTGCAAAATATCGTTTGGTTTTTCAAAGATTAGCAAAATACTTGCACCGAGCATTGCAACAACACAAGTTTCTATATGTATTACGTCATGTAACATAAATCCTAAAATTACCAAAGCTAAGATTAAAGTAGAGCGAATCATCAAGGCTCTATCTGTAATAGTATGTGAATTGTCTATATTAGCAACTTCATTCATTTTATCTTGAGAAGCATGAAGTTTTTTTCTAAAAATAAACGTTAAAATAAAGAGAACAACGCACATAATCACAAGAATTACAGGAGTTAATTCTTTTATAAAATCCATAAATGATAAACCGCCGGCACTACCAATAATAATATTTGGAGGATCGCCAATCAAAGTAGCCGTTCCACCGATATTAGATGAAAAAATTTCAGTTAGCAAAAACGGAATAGGGTCAATATCAAGTTTTTTAGCAATTGCAAAAGTTATCGGCATAATCAAAATTACAGTTGTAACGTTATCCAAAAAAGCACTCGTAATCGCTGTAAACACCCCCAAAGCACAAAGAACTTTAATCGGATGTCCTTTTGTGAATTTTAAAAGTTCATTGGCAATCCAATTAAAAACGCCGCTCCGTGTGGTAATTGAAACAATTATCATCATTGATACAAGCAAAAATATTACATTAAAATCAATAAAATTGATAAAGTAATGAGGATTTATTGCATCCCCCAACACTTTTGTTTGGCTAACTAACCCAAGTACAATTGTCAATGCTCCACCAAGCAAAGCAATTGTAACCTTAGGAATTCTCTCAAGTGCAATAAAAATATAAGCAAGAATCAATAAACTTGCAGAAATTAAAACACTATGAGAAGAAATAAAAGAGCTTATCATGCACTACCTCCTCATCTGCTAATATAAGCCTTTTGACCTAATAAATTTCTCCACAACTATTTTAACATTATACATAAATAAAGCAATAGGATTTTTGTTTATACTATAATTTATTTATTAAAATTGTATTTAATGTAATTTTAAGAGAGGATACAATAACCCCTCTCTATAACCCTCTTCCTCTAGAGAGGGTACAATATAATAAATGTCGAAGTGGTGGAATTGGTAGACACGCACGATTCAGGTTCGTGTAGCGAAAGCTATTGAGGGTTCGAGTCCCTTCTTCGATATTTTTTTTATTGTAAAAAACTTTTGTCTTGGAACTCTCACTTAAGTTTTTGAAATAACTTTACCCCTCGGGCGACCAATGAATATTGCTGAATTTCCAGCCGTCATCACGAAGAACAATGAATTGAGTTTCTCGACCTTGAGCATGAATTTCGTCATTTGTATCTTTTCTTATGGCATAAAAATCCCAGCGGAATTCTAAAAAAGCCGTATTTCCATAATATTTTATCATTATGTCTTTTAGCTTAAAGTTCCTTTTGGAAAAAAGTTCACTCATCAACCCTAGGCGAAAATGCTCCATTATTTCATCAAATCCTATAGCATAACCTTTGGGATGAATAAAAGAGATTGAACCTTCCCTATCCCATATTTCTCGAGCAAGTTCCTCATTTGCAGTATTAACAGACTCGACATATTTTTTTAATAACGCATCAATTCTTTCCATAATCAAAGTCTAGCATAAAAGAACGGCATATAGCTATAAATTATACCTCTAAATCAAGCATTGAAGTTTGATTTTTATAACACGCTATTTTCACATCACGAATATTTGATTGAAGTTCAAACATCTCAAATTGAAGACGTTCTATTTCTGCTTCAAATTCTGCAATTCTTGAACTATTTGCAGGTAGAGATTTACGGAATTCTAATTTTTTAATTTGCCAATTAATACTGGCTATTTGGCTTTTTAACCCTTTAATTTCATTAGCAGATATTGAATCCAATTCTAGTTTTGGACCTTTGAAATCTTTTGCAGGAACAAGTCTTGAAGGTTTAACGCCTTTTTTCATTAAATTTCTCATTTCGCCAGTCATTACCTGGGTAAAACCACCTTTTGTTGCAACCATTACTCGAGTATATTCCATATCCAAATCCTTTTTATTAATAACTACTGCTACAAGAACTATAAAACTCGTAAAAATAAAATTTGCTAATAAAATCAAAGACCCGAAATCGGGTCTTTGGATAGGATTTAGGATTTCAAATTAAGCATCTTCTTTTTTATCTTTACGTTCTGCTAATTTTTCATCTATTTTTTCTTTTGCTTCATGAGCTTTTTCTTTTAATTTTTCTGCTCCTTCTTTTATATCTTCTTTCAGTTCACAGGCTTTTTCTTCCACAAGTTCTGCCGTATCATGAAGTTTTTCTTTCATTGTCTTTTTATCATCGTCATTGTGCATAATATAACTCCTTTCATTTTGTTCAATATTATTATTTACGAACAATCCCGAAATTTTATGCGAAAAACGGGTAATAAATACAAAAATTGAGTCCGGTAGACAAAAGCCCCTCATCTACTGTAGATGAGGGGCTTTTTAAGGTTTGTTATTCTCACTCGAGTTCAGCACTTATTTACAACAGATTAATTTCTACCTGTTTTATTTAATGTTTCTACATCTGATACTTTCATTGCATAATACGGAGTGTTTTGTCCTTTTTCAGTTAGGAACAATACAAAATTATCCATAAAATAGAAATGACGACCGTTATCTGGGCGAAGTGATGTCATGCGAACCATTACAGCAGCTTCACTTTTCAACTTAACACCTTCATTATTCATTTTGAAATCAACTGTTTCAATTGAACGGTCAATTTTGAAATTGGTTCTTCTAATGTCTCTTCCTTCAACTTCAGGGAAGTTAGTTTCTTGATACAAACTGATTTCCGGAACCATCAATTCATCTTCTTTAACAAATTTCTTATTGCCATGATATTTTGATGTTTTTTCATTTAATTCAGAATAATATTTTGAGAAAGTTTTATCTTCATTTGTTCTATACAAAATAACTTCATCTTTATCCTTTGTGAATAATTTAACTGCAAAATCTTCTGAATTCTTATAGAATAAGACTTTTACATTTTTATATAATTTCTTATTACTAGAATCATTTATACCAAAGTATTGGACATTATAATTATAATTTTTTGCAAACGGAGCTTCTGCAAGTTTGTCAAACGCTTGCAAAAATTTGAAATCTTTTTTCAACATTGCATATACAAACAATCGTTGTCCGTCTTTTGTCCAATCAAAAGAATCCAAAATATCACTTGTTTCATTGAATTTTTCTTTGATGCCTTTTTCAATTTCTTTTTTCAATTCAGGTGAAACAGGACCATACTTTGTATAATAAGATTTATCACTGATATTAGATTTTTTGAAAGACTGTTTGTTTAAATCTTTAACAACTTTAGGAGTATCACCTACAAAACGAATCGGACCATAAATAATATTATCCATTAATTCATTCCAAACAATTTGGAAAGTTCCAACCCAAATTCTGTTTTGAGCATTACTTTCGGTTGACATTGTAGGAACAATTTCGATAGGTTTAACCTCTTCCACAGATTCAGTTTGTTCAACTTTAACTTCCGGAGTTGCAGGTTTAACCTTGTTTTTCTTATCTGACGCAACAACAGGCAAACTTGCAAGAAGTACTGCCAATACGCCCAAAGTTAACAACTTTTTCATTTTTTTCTCCTTCTATCTATATTCAACATTTTGAAAAAACTTTTCAAAAAACCTCCCGCAGTATTCTTATGAAGAATTGGTGCAGAGTCGTAGAATTTTTTATAGTTTTCTATAATATTTTGGGGCAAAGACTCACCTTTTTCAAGAGTATAAGACAAAAATTCTATATAATCATCTTGTTCTTCTTTATATAAAGCATCGCGATTTCTCAAATCCTCATCGGCTTCATAATGAATTAAAGCATGATAAGCCGCAATAAGACTTTCATCCTCCGTATCTTTGGGATAAGCAAGCATTGCATCCCGAACACAAAGGCTACCAATCCGCACAAGTCTAAGCAAATTAGCGACTTTTTGTCTATCTTCTATATTTTCAGACATAATCTTATTTTACAAGAAGTTCTGACATTTCACGTTCTACAAACTTAACCATGTCAGCATAATCACCGTTAAAGAAATTATCCGTAAATTCCTTCAACATATCTAAAGCCATCTCTCTTTTGTCCATAGTAGCTTTATAGAAAAACTTCTTTCCAACCTTATAACGAACTAAAATACTTTTAGATACCAATCTATCCATAACGGTTTTGATTGTAGTATAAGCTCTTTCAACACCATTTGATGAAAGTTCATCTACAACATCTTGAATAGAAATATCTGCATCTTCGTCTGTGGCAGTTAAATTCCAAAATGTATTTAAAATTTCAATTTCTAAAGAGCCGCAAACCATGATTTCCTCCTGTAACTGTCAACTATTACTATAATTGTAATATAAAAACTTTATATTTCAATACCTGTTACATAATATTTACAAATTTAAAAATTCATATCCATAAAATCTTCTGTTTTTTTGTAATCTTTTTTACTTGAACGGATTTTTGCATTCTTTTTCTTTGTTTTTTCCGGAATTGAACGGTAAGCATTATCCAAAGAAACCTTTGCAATTACTTCTTTTGTTCTTCTATCAAAGAATGTTAACCAGAATTTTCTATTAATATTATCAACCGCAAACGATACATTAGCTACAATCTTATCCCCCGGCTTTATTTGTCGAAACATAAGTTTCGTATCCCCGAAGATTGAAGGGCTGAACTTAGCATTATAATCATTCATCAAAACCATATCAAAACCGGAAAGCGTTTTGTCTGACATGTTCGAAATTAACAAAGATAAAGTAATTGTATTAACTTCGCCAAAAGGGTCTTTTTCATGCTTGATATTATTTATATTAACGGTTAAACCATCATAATGAACTTCTTCCTGCTTCAATGCTTCTTCTTTATAAACAGGCAAATCAACTTGGGTATTTATTTTAACTTTAATTTCATCCCCCGGAGCAATCATAACATGGTTGCCTTTTCGAATTAGTGCAACACCAAGCCCCGCAACTCCACCAATCGCTGCACCTCCGGCTAATGTATAACCTTGAGAAGCGATTGCAGCTTCTAACCCTAACCAGTTCAAAGCCATCAAACCGCCAACTGCACCTCCTGCCACGGTATAGCCAACATCCTGAGCAACAATTTTAGCACCGGCAGTAATCGGATGAAGTTTAGTTGTCATTTGACCTTCGATAGGGATTTCTCTTCCGTCAGGAGTAACCAAATAATCAAAAGACAATGTCATAGAGGCTTCACGACCTAAACGACTTGGTTCTGTTGTTCCGGTCAATTTACCATGAGCAACTGTTCCTTTTGGAATAATTACCCCTTTATCGCCATAAACATCCGATGTAACTTCTGCAAAAAATTCATCACCTTCCATAGAAATAGAGGAATCTAAGACTTGCGACACTGTCATATTTATTACGTCTTTACGGTTTAAAGATTCAACTTTACCCGTAAAAATATCATCCTGAGTTTGTTTATATTCGCTTGACTCAGATACTGAACCCTTTAGAGGCTCCGCAGCAGAGAGCAAGGTAAAATTCATAAAACAAATCATTATTGATAATATAAAACTTACAATCTTCTTCATGACAAAATTATACAACACAACAAATATTTAGAGCAAATTTTAATTTTTTTGTTCTTCTACTTCTTGTGCCATTTCCTCTATGAAATTATTTACCTTTGCAGGTTCAAAACAAGAACAAGAATTCCAAATCAAAGTCGGTCTTGGTTCTGTCAACAATGGACTTGGAAATTCATTGTGGCACTTACCTTTCAACATATTTGTTGAACCATCCGGACAAGAAGTAAACATTGCACAACAACTGCAAATTTTTAGCACTAAACCGTAATCATCCATTTTAGATTTCAATTGTTGTAAAGCATCAATCATTCTTAAATGAGATGAAGTTGTGTATTTTTTATTTTTATAAATAAATCTGATTTTTGACAAACCGCTTTCTGTTGAAATAAATTCTAACTTACAGCCTCTATCACCGTGTTTTGTTTGAACCATAACATCAATAGCAAGTTTATCAACTTCTCTATCAGTATTAGCTCCGAGTTTGGTTAACAAACTTCTAACGGGTGGTAAATTCTTGATAATATGACAAATTGAATAAATCGGATATAACATCAAAAGCATTATTTCCTTGAAATTCAATTTTGCATTCACCAAACTCAATGCAAATATTGCCAAAAGAACAAATGCCGTAAATATTACAACACTGCATTTAACTATAAATTGGCAATGATAAGAATATGCTATTAAAATTGCATAAATTGCAATCAATGTCCAACAGTTTGGATTCAATAAAGAGCAAATATGTTCAATAAAATTAAAGTTTATTGTCTTCAAATTTTTGAAATTATTTTTCAGCAAATTGAATCGTTTTGTCAATCTTGGTTTCTTGAATGAACAATCCTGACCAAGAATAAAAGATTGGATATTAGGATTATAAACGCATTTATGCCCTGTTTGAGAAAGCAATAAACTGAATTCCAATTCAGAATTTATATCCTTAAAGTTAATATCTTCAACATCATCCAATGCAGATTTTTTGATAATAAATAAACCTGAATCAACATTTGTAGATAAACCAAGAAGAGAACGAGATTGTTTGAAGAAATTAGCTTGATATTTTTTATAAACAGCCTTGATTCTATCTACAACATCTAAGTTTTCTCTATTGATATTTAATTCACCTGTAACAGCATCGTATTTTTTCAATGCAGAATTTGCTAGGGTTAAAAATTCAGGTGCAATTCTTCTTGTGCTATCTACAAACACATAAGCATCAATTGTTTCATCTTTTTTAAGTTCATCAAGAAGCATTGAAATCGCTTGATTTTTCCCTAAAGTTCCTACATCTTGAATATTTACAACGTGGACAAAATTATCATTTTCAAAAATCTTTTCTGAACCGTCATTACAATCATCCAATACTGCGTACACTTTAAAATCCGCAAGAGGATAGTCTTGCATTTTCAACTCTTCAACAAGTTCCTCCAAGCATTCCTTATGATTATGGCTATATATTATTACTGCAAAATTAGCCTTTGAATCATCATATCTTGAGTATTTTCTCTCAATTGAGAACGGTTTATCCTTTAAATTTCTTACGGCTAAAACCAAAAGATATAATGAATAAACTAATACGTACAAATAAACTAAATATAATATAAATTCCATATTTTAATCCTCGTTTTCCTAATCTTAGTAAAAACCAAGATAAATTTCAAATCTTTTAAATATCTAAACGAATTGCACCTTGTCTAAAGATTCGAAGTTCATTTCCCATAACGCCTACAACTGTTGATTCTAAGCCCTTTGCAGCATATCCGTAATCCTCAATAATTAAATCTGCAAGTCCTGACATATTTTCTAAAGCCTGCTCATAAGTTTTTGCTGATGGCTGGTGAGAAAGATTAGCACTTGTAGTAGCTAAAACATGCTCAGGTATAATTTCGCATATTTCACGAAAAACTTCATTATCCGGTACTCTTATTCCGACTGTCGGCATTGAAGAAGTTATATAATCCGGAGTGTTTTGATTTTTTTCAGTTACAACAGTCAAAGCCCCAGGGAAGTATTTTTTTATTAAAATTTGTCCAACCTTTGGAATAGGTTTGACATAATTTAGCAAAGGATAAATATCATTAGACATCAAAATTAACGGTTTTTGAGCCTCTCTTTTTTTAATCTCATAAATTTTCTTTACAGCTTTTTCATTATTCGGAAGGCAACCCAATCCCCAAACAGTATCAGTTACGTAAGCAATTACACCGCCATCATTTAAAACCTTAATTATCTCATCTTTATTTTTTAACATAATTAAAACCTCGCTTGTTATATTAATATACTATCATACAAAATCTAATAATAACGGGTTGACAATTTAGAAAACATCATTATTATAAAGATAAAGGTATTAGAAACAAGAAGGATTTAATATTATGGCTTCATCATCAGGTGCATCAATAATTACAAATATTTCATCAGGATTATCAAACACATACGCATATCTCGCATCACTTTATCCGCAAGATGGCGTTACATACAAAAATATTACAGCTGCAAGAAACGATCAGACGAACTATTTGACGTTGAACCAATCATTTGCATCATATTTGCAAAACAATTTTTCTACCATCGACAAAGATGGTGATGGAAAAATTAGTGCAGACGAAATGAACAAAATGACAAACACAATTTCTACCTCAGGAGTTTCAAGAGAAGAATTATCACAACTTGCAGCATCAGGAACATATTCAAGCGAAATGATTTCTAAAATCTTAGAAAACTTTGACGAAATGGACACAAACCACGACGGCAGAGTAACAAGTGCAGAAATTTCTAGCTATACATTCTCTTGTAACAAACAAGAAATGATTGATGAAGACAACTACAAAAAAGCAACAAATATGTCATTGTTCTATGGTGATGATAACGCTTCAACAGATGTATCGAGTTACAGTATCCTAAGCTACAGATACAAAAATTTCACAAATTCAGGAAACTAATTTGAAAAAACAAACATTACTTCTATTCATACTATTATCAGCAATACTTGTATTGCCTGTTTATGCTGCCAATACAGTTCAAGTTCAAAGGGAAATTAAACAAAAAGATTTTAAAACTTTGAAGGAAAATCCTACAGTAATGACCACAAATCAATACACTCCGGAAGATAATCTTCAATTGATGAAAAATAAAAGTAAGCAATATGCACAATATAGATTATCCATTCCAAAAAGTAAAGCGTACTTAATCAACGAAAAAGATTTTTGTGATGTAAGTTTCTACATAAAAACTCTTGGAGGAGAAAAACCAATCGCAACATTTATGAACTTGAAAAACATGGGGAAATCAATTTATAAAATTGGAAACACAACCTATAATAACATAAACTATTGTATAAAAATCGAATTTAACTACCTTGGAAAACACTATGAAGAAGGTTCTTGCAAATAAACTTATTTTCCAATACAGAAATGGTCGAAGATATTATTCAAAATATCATCTGTTATAACTTCGCCCGTAATTTCATCCAAAGACAAAAGTGCAGATTTCAAATCAATATAAATCATGTCTTGAAA
>CALAWF010000043.1 GCA_937894665.1 uncultured bacterium
AAATTGATATATTGACGATTAGAGGGTATATGAAAAAGATTTTAATTGTAGATGATGAGCAAGATATAGTTGAAAGCCTTAAATTTGTACTGGAAAATTGTAATTATACTTGCTATTGTGCTTATAATGGCGAAGATGGTTTGAAGTTGGCAAGAGAAATTATTCCAGATTTAATTATTCTTGATGTCATGATGCCAAGAATAAATGGTTTTAAAATTAGCAGACTATTAAAATTTGATAATAAGTATAAAAATATTCCAATTTTAATGGTTACTGCTCGCTCACAAGAAGAAGATAAACTCATTGGGGAAGAAACAGGTGCGGATGAATATATTACTAAACCTTTCGACCTTGATGATGTTGTGAAAACAGTTCAAAAGTATTTGGATTCAGATAAGTAAAATGAATATTATTACAAACAAAACATTAGAAACGTTAAAGTATGACTTGGTAAGAGAAGGTCTTGTTCAATATGAAGTTGTTGAACAAGCGGAAGAAATTGCTAATGCTCAGAATATTAATATTGGGCAGGCACTTATCAATTCTGGTTTTTTGACTGAAGAAAAATTGATTAAGTTTTTGGAATCTAAGCTCCATACTCCATATGTAAATTTAGATGATTATCAACTTGATCCAAATTGCTTAAAATACATAAATTATTCAGATGCAAGAAGATATAAAATTATTCCGCTATTTAAGATTGAAAATACTTTAACTGTTGCGATGGCTGATCCTAGAGATTTGTTTGCTATTGATAAAATTATGGAAACGGCAGAATGTGAAATTGATCCGGTTTTATCTTCAGAAGAAAGTATCTTGAAAAAAATTGATGAATATTACAAAATTGATGTAACTGTTGGCAATATTTCGACAGATGAAAATTCTGGCTATGACTGGCAAGATGAATTGCATAAAGAAGATTTAAGTGATAACCATATACAGAAAATTATTCGTGCAATTTTGAAACAAGCAATATTAGAGGGAATTCACGAAGTTACTTTCCAAGGTGAAGATGATGGTTTAGGTGTAAACTTTAAAAAGCATGGCGAATTTTCTAATAAAGGTTCCATTCCAACAGTTTTGGTTTCATCTTTTGTTGCAAAATTAAAATCTCTTTCAGAATTAGATCCTTCTGTTTCTGAAGTTCCTCAGCTTGGTAAGTTGTGCTTTAAAGTTGATAATATTATTGTAATTGCAAGTGTTTCAACATTTCCAACTATTATGGGAGAGAGAATTTTCTTGAAGATATACAAACCACCTAAAAAATTAGAAGAAATTATTTCTTTTAAAACCGGTTTGGCTGAAGTAAAGCAAGCATTAAATAAACCTGGTATAATTTTGGTTTGTGGCTCTGCTTTGAGTGGAAAAACTCACGTTATTTATTCTTTGTTGTTAGAGGCTGCAAAGAATAAGTCAAAAAATATTATGACCCTTGAAAGTATTTCAAAATACGAGCTTGCAGGGGTAAACCAATGTGAATTTAATGAGAATGTTGGTTTTAATATGGATAAGGCTGCAAGATTTATTGAATTTCAGGCTCCTGATATAATTTATCTTGAAGGAATAAAATCAAAAGAGTCCTTTGATTATTTTTCAAGTCTTGTTTATAATGACAAAACGATTGTTATGGAATTTTTAGCAAATAACATGGATGATTTGAGAAATAAAATGTCTTTTTCTGATTTTGATACTTTAAAGTCTATAATTTCTTGTATGATATTTATTCATTCTCAAACAAGTGTTGAAGTATTTAATAGAGAAACAATTCAAAAATATTTAGGATAAAAAAAAGACCCGCTGAATTGGCGGGTTTAAAATTTTCTAGGGAATTAGGAATAGGAATTAATCTTCTCTCTTGTATTTAAACGGATTTTGAAATCTCTCTTTTAATATCTCTCGTGTTTATTTAATGTTTGCATATATATAAAGTATATATAAAATACCTAATTTCACTAAAGGGTTAATTTGTTACAATTCGTAATAAAAAATAGAGGTTATAATATAACCTCTATTTTTTAGTTTTTAAATTTCTTCAGAGAACTATTTTAAGTTTTTCCGTCAACTCTTCCGATTCCGTGAGCTTTGCAGATAGGTCCTTTAACTTTTGTTAGTTCAACTTCCATTTCGAATTTATCTCCAGGTCTTACGATATTTTTAAATCTTACACCATCAACTCCTGCATATAGAGTTAGTTTTCCTGCAAATTCAGGCATAGTCATCAAGATTGGAGCAGAACATTGAGCCATTGCTTCAAGTTGTAAAACTCCTGGCATAATTGGATTTCCAGGGAAATGACCTTGGAAAAATTGTTCATTCATAGTTAAGTTTTTGTATCCTTTAGCATATTTTCCAGGAACACATTCTGTAATTCTATCAACTAACAAGAATGGGTATCTGTGAGGAATCATATCCATAATTTGCAATGTATCGAAGCTCAAAACTCCTTTAGTTTCTTCTGACATTTTTCTCTCCTTATATTTCTACTAATTTATCTTTTAACATTTTTGCAACTTTGACATGAACGGCATGTCCAGCTTCTTTTGCGAGTATTTGGCATCTCATATTTAGAGGGTTTACACCAGTCAAATACAAATCCCCAACTAAATCTAGCATTTTGTGCTTAATTGGTTCATTTTCAGAACGTAATTCTGTTGTGTATCCGCCGACATCAGTAAATCCGACAGTATTATCTTGAGTTACACCTTGGGCAAATCCGAGCATTTGATATTTTTTTAAATCATGATAAAAACCAAATGTTCTTGCTTCAATGATTTCATATTTATTTTTAGGGTTATAGTTAATAAACTTTCTTGTTAAATCAGGATGAGCATAATTTACTGCATAGGACATAAATAAGCTATCTGATGGTAAAATAACAAGACTTGTTTTTCCATTTAAGTAATAAACCGGTTCAGAAACAGTGTAATATTTTTCTTTTGCAAAAAATGGCTTGTCTGTTCCAGCTTCTTTTATTGCTTTAACCCATTCCAAAGAGCTTCCGTCAAGGGCTGGTACTTCTTCTTCTGTCATACAAATATCAACAGAATCGATGTGGCAGAATGCTAATGCTGCGGATAAGTGTTCTGTAAGCATTGCACGTGCTTTTTTCGTTCCCATAACAACACAATGATCTGTTGCAATTACGTTATCAACACTTGCAGTAAAAGAGTCTTTATCCTTTACAAAATATCTTATCTGCCCAGAGTTTGACGGGAATAGTGTAACTTCGCAAGGTTTATTCTTCATCAAACCGTTTCCAACTAACTTAACTTCTTTCTTTAGAGTTACCATTTTTTATTTGTTTACCTCAATTTCTTCTTGGTGTGCATCTTCAAAAGATTTCAAGATAGGTTCAAATTTTCTGAATTTTGCAAATATATCTTGAGCATCTTTCATTGTTTTTAGTTGTTTAATAAAGTCTTTTCTTGGAACAGCTGGAATACCAACAATAATTGATTTTGCAGGGAATGATTTAGTAACACCAGCTTTAGCCGTGATAATCGTATCAGAACCAATTTCGATATGATCAGCTAAACCAGCTTGACCTGCGATAACAACTCTATCACCAATTACGCAGCTTCCTGCAATACCTACTTGAGAAACGATTAAGCAACCTTTACCAATGCGGCAGTTGTGTCCAATCATAACTAAATCGTCAATTTTTGTATTATCTCCAATTACGGTATTTTCAATAGTTCCACGGTCGATAGCTGTATTTGCACCGATTTCAACATTGTTTCCAATTACAACAGAACCGATTGAAGGGATTTTGAAGATAACTTGCTCAACATCACCTTCTTTAATTTCACCTTCTTTTCTTGCGTTTTCAATGTTGTTAGGATTTTCAGTTACAAAACTAAATCCGTCAGCACCTAGAGAAACACCGTGATTTAAGATTACATCGTTTCCAATTTGAACTCTATCACCAATGTTTACTCCCGGATGGAAGAAACAGTTGTTTCCTATTTTAACATTACTTCCAATGTATGAGTTAGCTAAAATCTTTGTATTATCCCCAATTACAGCATTTGGTGAAATAACAACATTAGGTCCGATGCAAACATTTTGACCTAATTTAGCTGTTGGGTCAACCACAGCTGATGGGTGAATATCTTTGTTTACAACAGGTGGTACGTAGAATAAGTTCAACAATTTCATCATTGCAAGTCTAGGTCTTTCAACTTCAATTGTTGTAAATCCATCTATTTGAACACCTAGTGGAACTAATGCTGCTTTTGCTTTAGAGTTTGCCAAGTTCGCAATTTCTTCTTCTCCTAAAGCTAAAGCCAAAGTATTTTCATCACTTAACAATGGTGGTGCAATATGAGTAATTTCAGGACTTGCAACCTTTGTTAACATACCCCCTACAATTTGTGTAATTTCATCAACTGTAAATGATCTCATCTTTTTCTCCTTATATAATATATATTTATTTTTATTTATGATTCTTTCATTTTATTTATTGTGTTAGTCGTTGATTTCCCTGCAACGAAATCAATAAACTCAACACGGATATTATTCTTTTTCATAACATCTGCTTCTGGAAGTGTTTCCATCGTGTAATCCGCTCCTTTTGTATAAACATCAGGTTTAATTTCATCTAATAGATTTCTTGGACTATCTTCATCAAATAACACAATATAATCTACACAAGACAAAGCACATAAAACTTCTGCCCTATCAAGTTCGTTGTTAATTGGTCTTGTTGGTCCTTTGATACTTCTGACAGATTTATCTGAATTTAAAAGAACTATAGAATAATCTGCAAAAGTTTTTGTTTTTTGCAAATATCTAACATGCCCAACATGTAAGATGTCAAAACATCCATTTGTTACTACTACTGTTTTCCCACTTTGATGCAATTTTTTTACGAAGTCCGCTACGTTTTCTCTTTGTAAGAGTTGTCCCATAAGATATATCCTCTAATACCCCTAAATTATACCCTAAACTAGCTAAAAAGTCCTATTATATTAACAAAAAGTAATAATTAATAGGGCTTTTTATTTTGTATATTATCCAATAAAAGTTTTTGTTGAACCTTGTGCTTTTGTTTCAGTTTTATCGATAAACATTTTTGGCAATCTGTTTTTCAATCGACGAGGAATATCATTCCCGACAAGATAACCATCTCTTGTATTTAGTCTATCTTTAATTAATCCGATAGCTCTTTCTTCTTTAGGGTTGACTACTTGTAATAACATTTTGTTCTTTTCAAAAATTGAGGTAATTGTTAATTTGTTAATGTGCATTTATATCCTTCTTTCAAGGGTCTGTTTAGTACAGACCCATTTCTATAACTTTTTTACATATTCTGACTGTATTTAGTGCTGCTCCAATTCTAAGATTATCCGCAACGCACCATAAAGATATTCCATTTTCAAACGCAAGATTTTTTCTAATTCTTCCGACAAATACAGGGTCAACACCTGAAGCATCACGAGTTGTTGGATATTCAAAATTAGCTGGATTATCAATAACTTTTAAGCCAAAAGAGTTTGATAAAATTTCACGAACTTCCTCCGGAGTTACATGTTCTTCAAATTCAATATCAACTGCTTCAGAGTGTCCGTTGTAAACAGGAACTCTTGCGGCTGTACAAGAAATAGGTAAATCTTGTGGAAGGTGAAGAATTTTTTTAGTTTCATTTACAACTTTCATTTCTTCTTTTGTATAAGCATTTTCACAAAATACATCGATTTGTGGAATTACGTTAAATGAAATTGGTTTTTTGAACGCTTCGTTTTCAAAATCTTTTCCTTCTAAAGTTGCTTTTGTGTTTTCTGTTAATTCGTTAATTGCTTTAAGTCCTGCACCGGAAACGGCTTGATATGTAGAAACAAGCAATCTTTTGATTTTGAACTTGTCGTTAAGTGGTTTTAGTACAAGCATCAATTGAGATGTTGAGCAATTGGGGTTTGCAATAATACCCTTGTGTTTTCTCAAATCTTCATCATTCACGTATGCTATAACTAACGGAACATCTTTTTCCATTCTAAAAGCAGAAGAGTTATCAATCAAAACTCCGCCACGTTTTACAATTTCTGGTGCAAATTTTTGAGATGTAGAACCGCCAGCAGATGCTAACACGATATTTACACCGTCAAAACTTTCAGGTTTTGCTTCTTCTACGGTATAGGTTTTACCTTGAAATTCAATTTTTGTACCTGCACTTTTAGCACTGGATAAAAATTTTATTGATTTAAAATCAATTTTTAATTCGTCAACAATCTTTGTAATTTCTCTTCCTACAACACCTGTAGCGCCTAAAATTGCAATGTTTGCTTTTTGTTTTGACATATATAATCCCCTCTTTATTGTATGCTATTAATCTTACTACAAGAATAATTGTTGAGCTTACAATTAAAATATAAATTTACAATAGGCAATATAATAAATTCAATTTATTTCCAGCTAGAGTTATCCCCATCTAAATCAGTTTTTACGGAATTAAAATGTCCTGCTCCTTCAAATAATCTACTGGTGTTTGGACAATCACCAGATGGACACCAGCGTTGTTTGCTAATAATATCTTTGTAAGGAATAATGGAATCAACTTCTGCAGGGTATATGGAATCTTTATTCTTACTATTTGCAAAACGTACTACATATCTATCTTTCCCTAGTTCATTTGGTTTTGAAAATCCGTTAACATCAATGATAATAGGCCATTCTGATGCTGCATATAAGTAGTATTGCATTCCTGAAGCATCCATAAATGCAGGCATTTCTATCCTACAACCTCTTCCTCCAGATGAAATATTCCCTTGCCCAGATTGTCCTTTAGAGCATTCCCAACATTTATTTGCATTATGTTCAAAACAAGTTGTTGCACCGGTAAAATAAGTAGAAAGGATTTTAAAGTTATCCCCAATAGGTCCTTCCGGTCGAAATACGGCTCCGTGGTCGCTTAAATCAATATCATATCCATCATTTTGCATTAAACGAATGGCTTGGTTTAATGAGCTAAATGCTTTTCTATAAGCTGTTGCATATTGCAGATTTTGAATTTTAGAAATTAAAGTTGGAATTGTCATTGCTGCAACAACGCCAATAATTCCCAATGTGATTAAGGCTTCCGCAAGAGTATAACCCGTGCGGTTTATTTTGCACTTGTTTAATATATTTATCATAAGTTTAGTTTATTTTATAGTCTAATGATTGTCAAGCCTATAGAATAAAATTATGGATGAAAGATTAAAAACGTTAGGTTTGAATATAAAATTTGCAAGGATGAAAAAGGGGATTTCTCAAGAACAACTTGCGGAGTTGGTTGATTTGTCAAGGACGGCAATAAGTTTCATTGAAACTGCTCGTCAAAATCCAACGATTTTAAAAGTTATAGATATTGCCAAAGTTTTAGGTGTTGATATAAATGACCTTATAAAAGATGTATAATTTCAAGCATTTATAAAAGCGGGATGGAGTTATTAACTCCATCCCGCTTTTATAACAATAAATATTTAATTACATCATAATATTTTCTAATCCATAAACAAAATCATTTTTATCAAAAACGTGTTTTACAGCCATTATTACTCCCGGCATGTAACATTTTCTGTCGGTTGAGTCATGTCTGATTGATAGAGTTTGCCCAAATGATCCGAATAAAACTTCTTGAGAAGCCATAAATCCGGGCATTCTGATTGAGTGAATTTGGATATCAGAGTATGAAGTTCCTCCCCGAGAACCTTCAATGGTTTCTGTTTCTGGACAATTCCCGCCTTTGAATGAGTCTTTTGCTTCGGACATCATTAATGCGGTTTTAATTGCTGTTCCGGATGGAGCATCTTTTTTCTGATTGTGGTGGTATTCAATAATTTCGGCATTATCAAAATATTTTGCTGCCATTTTTGCAAACATCATCATCAAAACTGCACCGGTAGAGAAGTTTGGAGCAATTAAGCATCCTGTTTTATTTTCTGTTGATAATTTTTTCAAGTGTTCAATTTCTTCATCTTTCAAACCTGTTGTACCAACAACAATTTTAATTCCGTTATTCAAACAATATTTGGCATTTTCGTAAATTGATGCCGGTTGAGTAAAATCTACTAAAACATCAATATTACAAACTTTATGTGCTTCTTCGATAGATTTATAAACATCTCCTGTAATATCGATTTGAGCAACAAGCTCCATTGCAGAATCAGCATTTACAGCTGCACAAACTTCTTTTCCCATTCTACCCATTGCACCACATACCGCAACTTTTATCATTATAAAATCTCCTTTTATGTTTAGTATCTTTTTCGTTTATTTTACAACAAAAAAGGTTAGACTAAAATCTAACCTTTTTGTTTATTAAATTTTGGTGTTGGATTAGTAATCTCCAATTGATGTATCTTCGTCATCTTTTAGGGCAGACAAATCGTCTTTGCAAATAGAGTCAAATCCGTCCGGTAACATATCATCATCAGGCCAAACTGTATCATTGTCATATCTTGCAGAGGCTAAATTTTCAGAAGCAGAAAGGTCTGAGCTTGTCAAAACTGTTTCTGATAAAACGCAACCCGCCATATCACAATCTGTAAAGTTACAATAAATCATTTCTGCATAGCTGCAATCTGCTCCGGTTAACAAACTTTCTGAAAAGTCGCATTCTGATACGTGAGAACGGGTGAAATCTACGGATGTTAAGTCTGCTCCGGAAAAATTTACTAATGATAAATTACTATCTGCAAAAGAACTTGAATTTAAGTCAACATCAGAAAAATCAACTTCTTTTAATGAGATGTTTGAAAAATCAACTTCGCTCAAGTCAACTTCTTCAACTCCTTTTTTCCACTCATTAAATTTTTCGGGGTCATTTTCAATTAAAGACAACAATTCTTCTTTTGTATAATCTAACATTCTTATCTCCTTAAAAGTATATCTATTTTTCTACTAAGTTCATTTGCATTGCAATAAGCACTGCTTGGGTTCTATTTGTAACGTTCAATTTTTTAAAAATACTGCCAAGATGGCTTTTTACTGTTACTTCGCTAAGGACTAATTTTTCTGCAATAGATTTGTTGCTTTCGCCCTGCGTAACTAATAATAAAACATCTTTTTCACGCTTAGTCAAGGAATTGAAATTATCAGCTTGACTAATTGTAACATTTGTGGCTTGAGGTTGCGTTTGTGAACGTTTTGCTCTTCTTAGTACGGCTTCAATTCGAGCTAAAAGATTAGGTAAAATGAACGGTTTAACTATATAATCATCTGCCCCAATTTTTAATCCGGAAATCATTTTTTGATCTTCATTTACGGCTGTAACCATAATGACAGGAATATCCGTTGTTGCAGGATTTTTTCGGATAGCTTTTAATGTTTCCCAACCATTCATATTTGGCATCATCACATCAAGTAAAACTAAATCAAATATTTTACCAGAATTTAGAATATTAAGAGCTTGGATGCCATCTAATGCACAAGTCAAATCATAACCATAAAAAGGAAGAACTTCTTCCAAATATCGTGGATTGTCATCAACTAATAGAATTTTAGTTAAATCAGACATTGCAAAACCTTTATCCTAAACAATTTGATATTTTAACGCTTTTAGTGCTGCTTGAAGTCTGTCGTCAACTTCTAATTTTTGCAAAATGCTAGCAACGTGTGCTTTTGTTGTATTTACGCTAATCACAAGGTGTTGAGCAATTTCCATATTGCTGTAACCTTCAGTCATAAGTTTCAAAATTTGAGCTTCTCTTGCTGTCAAATCGTAATTTTTGTAAGAAGTCTCCGGTACATCCATTTTTGTATTAGATGTCGCTTGTAGAACAATATGGGCGATACTTGGGTCAAACCAAGCTGCTCCATCTGCTACAGATTGTACGACTTGAACAAGTCTTTGAAGATTGATTTCTTTTGAGCAGTATGCATTTGCTCCAGCTTTTAAACTGTTTAACACTTCTTTTTCGTCGTTATGAGAAGTTAGTATTATGATTTTTGCATCTTTTTTCATTGAATGAATTGCTTTTGTCGCTTCAATTCCGTTCATATTAGGTAAGCCTAAATCCATAATAACTAAATCAATTTCATTATTTTTAAAGATTTCAAGAGCTTCCTCAGCAGAAGATGCTTCGTAAATTGTTCCGATAAAATCAACATCTTCAAATGTTGTTTTCAACCCGAAACGAGTTAATTCGTGGTCTTCGACAATCAAAATATTTTTCTTCATATGCTAAGTTCCTCTTTTGCTAAATCATAATCCGGATTTAAGTCCAAACTTTTTTCAAAATTTTTGCGTGCATCCGCAGTCAAACCTTTATTTTTCAAGACCAATCCCAAATAATAATAGTATCTATAATCGGTTTCGTCAATATATTTGGCAATGCCTAAAAAAGATTGAGCATTATCATAATCTTCTTGATTGATAGATATTCTTGCTAAGTCAATCCAACCCGCACTAAAATTTGGATTTATTGCAACTGCTTTTTTCAAATATGTTATTTCTCTATCTTTTTCAAGAAGTGCCATTTGGTAGTATGCTTCATAAGAATTAGATGCCACTCTCAAAACTTTAGAGTATAACTCTTTTGCTTTTTTCACGTTATTCATTTTTTGATAAACCTGAGCAAGTTTGATTTCTGCACTATGTGTTGAATCTTTTCCACAAGCTCGTTTGTAATAACCTTCTGCAAGTTTATAATCATTATTTCTAAAAGCCACATCTCCCAGAACAATTAATGCCCTAACATTTGACGGGTCAATGTCAATAGATTTTAGTGCATAATCCTGTGCTTTTTCAAATTCTTTTAATTTGAAATAAACAAGAGAGGTTAGAGCATAAACTTCTTTATTTATATTCTTTTTCCCAGAAATAGAGGCCTGTAAAACTCTTAAAGATTTATTGTATTCTCCTTCATAATAATAATAATATGCAAGGTGATATTTTTTCCAATAATCATTTTTTGCTGCTTTGTATAAAATATATTGTTGAGATGAGTGAAGTTCATTATCAAACACAATTGTATTTATTTCACTTGATTCTAAATCGTTTAGAGCTTTTACACCATCTTGAGGTTTGCCTGATTGAGCGAGAATTTCTGCTTTTAACCTTTTATAGTTTATATTTTTAGGGTTTTTAGAAATTGCAGAATCGATAAACTTTTCAGCTTGTTTTACATCTCCATTTTTCATACTCCCAAAAGCTGCAAGATAGTTCGCATAATCTGATTCAGAAAGTAGGGACGTTTGTTTCATAAGTTCGGCTGTCGCTTCTCGACTTTGGTCATTATACATGATGTTTGAATAAATTTCTGCTAAATAAATTTGATCTTTGTATGTTAATTTGAAATTTGGGAAATAAAAGTTTTTAACATCTTCTTCTAACAAAGATGCAATTTCATCATCTTGAATTTTTGACATTGCTAAATCTGCCAAGTTGAAAAATCCAATGGACGCCATTTCTTGAACTAATCTCATATAAATATAATCACTTGGTTGGATGTTTTCTATCAGCATTCTGAAATCTTGGTAAGATGAACGCACATTGCTTTGCATAAATTTATCCATTGCAATTGTGTATTGATTTTTGATGGAATTTTTTGTAAGTGTTCCTCTTTTTAAATCATAAGTTGGTTGAGAAATTGTTTCCATATAAGTTGATGGATTATTTTCTAGCGGATTGACAGGCTTAATCGTACCAAAATCGATTGCAAAAGCTGGTTGAAGAGTTGCCGCTATGAGTGTAGAAATAATTAAAGATTTCTTCATCATTATTGTTTCTCTCCTTCATTTGGTTGTGATTTTCCTAAGTAGTAGAAGTTAAATAAATCAACGATTTTTTGATTTTCTTCTGATAAGTTTTCAGAATTTACAAATCTGTAAATTGACATCAAATCATATTGTTTTAAAAGTTCTTCATCGTTTGGATTCATCTGCCCGTTGTATTCAGATAAAAATACTTTTATAATTTTGCTACAAGGAATAGACATAAAAGTATCGACTAAATTTTTGTCAAAATGAGAACCCGCACCTTTCATTAGAATATCTAAAACATTTGCAATTGGCATTTTATCACGGTAGTGTCGTTTTGAAGTTATTGCATCAAATACATCTGCAACTGCTAAAATTCGACCACCAAGGGTAATTTCTTCTCCTTTTAGATGTCTGTAATAACCTGTTCCATCCCATTTTTCGTGGTGAGAACAAGCCATTTCTGTAATAATTCTAAAATCTGGAGACATATAGATTTTGTTTAAAATGTTATGAGTAATTCTTACGTGTTCTTGAATATGCTTATATTCTTCATCTGTAAGTTTCCCTTCTTTTTGTAAAACAGAATCTCTAATTCCGATTTTCCCGATGTCATGAAGAATTGCCGCTTTTTCAACTAAACTTCTGTCTTTTGCACTCATTCCGACTGCTTCTGCAAGAAGTGATGAATACATTCTAACCCTAGTTGAATGACCCGCTGTAATCTTATCTCTGGCATCGATGGATGTTGCAAGTGTATCGATAAAACTTTCGAATAGTAATTTTTGCTCACGATAAAGTTGTAATTGTTGATCGAAAAGTTGTGCATTTTCAAGGGCAATGCTTGCACTTCCTCCAATTGCGATTAGCAAGTCTTCATCATTTTTTGTGAAAACCCCGTCGATTTTGTTCAAAACTTGGAATGCACCAATTATTTCTTTGTTGTTATTCATTATTGGCATACAAAGAATTGTTTTGGTTCTATAACCTGTTTTGTTATCAACCTCTGGGTTGAATCTTGGATCTTGGTAAGCATCGACAATATTAAGCGTTTCTCCACTTTTTACAACGTAACCTGCAAGTCCTTTGTCTGCCGGAAATCTGATTTCTTGACTCGAATTTAACCCTAAAGCTACTTTTGACCATAATTCGTCTGTATCCTTATCCCATAAGAAAACGGTACAACGGTCAGCTTGAATAGCATTTTTTGTTTCTTCTGCAATAACTCTTAAAAGCTCGTCAATATCTGTTAATGCTGTGATTGAACGACTAATTTTTACAAGTGAAACTAAAGGGTCGCTTTTGGTAGGAAGAGAATAATCCATTCCGTTCTGGAGTTGTCTAATCCTTGTATTTATGGTGTCTGAAAGGTTATATTTATCTTCTTCTACGGATAATTTAAGTGCATTGTTGTAGTGAATAATTGCAACATCTTTGTTGTTTTCTGCAAAGTGAATATTTCCAAAGATAAGTTCGTTTATGAGTTGTGCAGTAACGCTGTTTGCTCTTGTTGCCATAAAAGCTCCATCTTGAAGCATAGCAATTGCTTTTTCATAATTATATTTCCCTTCGGAATAATCCAAAAAAGCAATTAAACTCAAACAGATAGAAATTCCTTCTGTAAAATGTTCTGTTTTAAACATTTCATATGCTTTATTGACTTTGTCTTGAGCATTGGAATAGTTTTTTTCATCAATTAAATCTAGACCTGATTTAATTAACTTTTCTGCCTCTTCTGTTTTAACTCTGCCTTCTACCATAAATCTTAATCACCTTTTCTCTTATTGTACAATATTTTTCACAGAATTTCAAATAATAAATGTGTGAAGGTAATAATCAAAACTAGTTTTAATTGACTACGTTTTCTAAGGCAAAGTTATATTATTTCTTCCAAGGGTAATCTTTACTAATTGTCCAGTTGTCCATCATAATTACAGCTGCACAAGCATCTCCCGGTCCAAAATATCCGGACCCACTTGCTTTAGGATTGCATCCGCCCCAACCTGTTCCGAGTAGAACATTTCTATCATCTGTACTCATTCCGTATGAACCTAATGGTTTAAGCCCGTAAGGTTTGAATGTTGGATTTGCATCTGCAGTTGTGAAGATAAATGTAAAGACATCTTTGCCAATGTATCCATATGCTTGTTTTCTCCAAGCTAATCTTTTGGTATATGTTTTGTTAATATATACTCTAACTCTCGTTACGGGTTCATAATTCCCGCCATATCTAAAAAAACCGTAACCAATAGGACTTCCTAGTTTAGAAACAGCATATTGTCCAACCTGCGTATTCACTGAACCTGGTTTTGCAAAATGAAGCGGATAAGGCAAAGGTAATCCTAAACACTCTTCCATTGATGCACAAGTTTTTGCTCCTGTTGCTTTGACATAAGGCTCAAAATATGTTTGAACCCATTGCGGAAGTTCATTTGCTCCATAATAATCCCATCCACTTGGGTCGCCATGGTCTGCAATTGCCATTCTCAAAATTTGGTTTAGTTCTGTATATGCTTTTTTGACTTCTATTGCCGTTTGTTTCTTTTGATAATTTGTAATCATTGTTGGAATAGTCATAGCTGCAACTACACCAATAACCCCAAGAGTTATCAATACTTCAGCCAATGTAAACCCTCTAAACTTCCATTTATTCATAATAACTCCTTATAAATTTCAAAACTACAGGATAAACTCTTAGTTTATGGTTAAAAGTATGAGATATTTATATAGTTTTGTCAATAGTACGTAAATATTAGACTTATTTATTATTCGTTAATATTTTATATTCATAGTTGATGAAGGAGAGAAGTTTTGACAAATAATAAAAAATTACTGGGAAAACGAATTAAGCAAATAAGAAAAAATGCTGGTTATACGCAAGAAAAGTTGTCAGAACTTATTGGAATTGAAACGGGTTCTCTTAGTGGAATAGAAAGTGGAAGGTGTTTCCCATCTTTAGTTACGTTAGAAAAAATTGCTAAAGTTTTAAATGTTGAATTAAAAACTTTTTTTGAGTTTGAAACAAGTGTAACAATCAAAGAGATGAAGGAAATCATTAGAAGTAATCTTAACAAAATTGAGGATAGTCAAATACCATATATCTATAACTATTTTGATGGCTATAAAGAATAAAATAATGTAGCTGTATGATGTAATTGGCGGGAGAAATGCTATATTCTAAAGTGAGAGTAATAAAATGAGGTAGAATATGGCTGATACTTTACAGACTATTAAATGTCCTGCTTGTGGCAAGGAAATGGAAAAAGTTTTTATTCCTAATGAAGGCATAAATCTTGATATTTGTACACAAGGTTGTGGTGGAATTTTCTTTGACAATAGAGAGTTAGAAAAATTTGATGAGAAAGACGAAGATATTTCTAAAATTTTAGAGAAAGTTGAAGGAAAAAACTTTATCAATGTTTCGGAAAATGCAGTAAGAATATGTCCAAGCTGCGGGCAAAAAATGGTTAAAAATCATTCAAGTATTCACAATGATATTGAAGTAGATGAATGTTATGCTTGCGGAGGAAAATTCTTAGATAGAGATGAGTTGGTTAAAATCAGAACTGAATATGATACAGAAGAAGCTAGAAGTGAAGATGTTATTAAAGAAATGTACAAAACAGTTGGTCGAGAATTGGCAGAACAAGATAGAAGATATGCGGAAATAAAATCTGATAGATCTTTGTTACGTATGCTAATTACTAAAATGATGGGGGGATAAATATCCGGACAAGTTGCGTAATTCTTTGTAATATCCGGAATTAAGTAATTCATAAAATCTTTTACACGTATTAGGGGCTATAATTTGAATTCTTTGCGGGTTCAGGTATAGCCCCTCTACTAATCTTGCAAATAGTTCTGTTGGCTTTTGGTAATATTTTTTTAGTTTATTGATTTTAGCAGAAATTCGGGATTGTTTTTTTCTCCAAGAATTCAATCTGATATATGCAGCAAATGCTTCTGGCATGTCGCAAAAATCCTTTTCAATATTTTCAATAGAATAGATTTCACATTTTTTGAAAAACATTCCGGTAAATAGTTTTACTCTGTCATATTTTAACAGATATTTTGCATTCGATTTTTTTATATAGTTATCAAATTCTTTAAATTTTTTTGAGCGTTGGAATTTTGGATAAGTTTTTTTTATTATTTTTTCTTGTTCTAGTATTTTTTCTTTGACAAGTTGCTTATGTTGTTCAAGTTTTTCGCATTTAGAATTTTTGTCAACAAATAATGTTACCTCTATCAGTTCTTCTTTGTAACATTCAGTATTTGTATCATCAAATAGAATTTCCAGACTCCCTCCTGTACGTAACATTTGCGGTTCGAGTTTGGAATGAATATAGTGAGCAAATTCGTGTAATAGTGTAGGGATTATTCTACATTCCGGAATATTGTTAGATATATCAATTCGGTTTTTCATATAAAAACCTTGATGTCCACGAGCTTTTGTTGTTGTGTGAACTTCCAGACCTAAACTTTTAAAATATTTGATTAACTCTTTTTCTCTTAATCCCATAGGTATATTATATTGCAAAAAATTAGCGGAATCGAATTTTAAATCCAATTCCGCTAATTTCTTTTTTTTATTTAATGATTAGTTTTCTTTTTCAAATTGGTCTTTGCCAACACTGCATAGTGGGCAAACATAATCGTCCGGTAAATCTTCAAATTTTACTCCATCGTTTTCTGCCGGATCATAAACATAACCGCACACTGTACAAACCCATTTTTCCATAATTAAACATTTTCCTTTCTCTTTTTACAATCACTACATATACCATGAAATACTATATCATGACTTTTCACTTCAAAGCCCATAGCCTCTTGGGTATTTTTTACCAAGTCTGGGGCTACTCCAGCTGGGACATCAAAAACTCTTTTACATTTTTCACAGATAAAATGATAATGCTCAAAAGTATTGTGGTCAAAGTGAGCTGAAGGTTCTAAGCCATCAATTTTCTTTATCAATCCTGCTTCTGCTAGTTGATTTAAGTTTCGGTATAAAGTTGTTATTCCAACATTAGAATTTTCTTTTTTTAGAAATTCCAAAAGAGTTTCTGCTGTCGGATGGACAGCATTTTGTGTTAAAACATCAAGGATTTTTTCTCTTTGTTTGGAATAATTCATAAATCACCTAAATTGATAACTATTATCATTTTACTTGGTATTTAAGTTTTTGTCAATGGTTAAGCAACTTTATTCTCTTTTGATAACTTTTCTTCAATATCTTTTTTAACTTGATATTCTGGGCTGAAATGTCTAACTGCAAGCATAATTGCAGGTGCTAAAATACCCAAAGCTCCGATACAAGCACCCATATTTTTCAATACGGCCGTTTTCTTGAAGTTTCTAACTGATTTGAAGAAGTCATCTAAAGATTCTCCAGATTTTTCGTATTGGTTAAGAAGTTTTTCTAATTTTTTGCTAACACCTCTTAAGTCGTTTAAATCAATGAATTTTCTAGTATCAACTTTCTCGGTCTTTTTAGCAAAGAATAATTTATCTTCTTTTAGCATCTGAATTACGTCAGAATCTTTAGCAAAATCAATTACGATGTTTTTATTTTCAGGTTTTACTGCGAATTTATAAATATCAACATCTGAAATATCAGCAGCTTTAAATTCTGCTAGGTGTTTTTTAAGGGTTCCGTTTTTAAATGATTCTTTCAACTTGTCATTAAAGATTACTCTGGCATCTAAGTCGATTGATTTACCTTTTTTGTCAGCATGTTTTTCAAGTGCTTTTGAAATCATTGGACCTGCCAAATACATAAATGCCCAGAAACTTCCCTCTTTGATTACATAACCAAAGAAATCTTGTGGATTTCTTGCGTGGGTAAGTCTTTCTCCTGTAATTGAAGCATCAACAATCATAAGATTTTTTACTGGGTCAAAGATGAAATCTTGAACCCCACCTGTAAATGAAACTTTTGCAGGATTTTGAGCTTTATTTTGTTGTTTTGTTTCCTCTTCTTTATTTGTTTTTCCTGTGAAGGTATCTTGCTTTTCAGGATGTTTAGCAAGGTAATCTTTTTTGATTTGATTTTCTGTATATTGGTGTCTAAATTTTGTTAAACCAAAGTATGTTAAAGTTGTCAAAAGTGTTGATGCTGCAAATTTTGCAATGCTTAAACCTTTTGCTAGTTTTTGATGAGATGTTGCATATTCAATACTTTCTTTGATTGCTTTAGTTGGGGCAAATTCTTTTGCTGCTGCTAAAATTTCTGGATTTTTAAATAATCTTACATCAACATTTGGATCAATTTTAGCCGGTTTGAACATTATTTTGTCCAAAAGAAATTTGTACGCCGGAATTCCTCCAAGCCATATTGCTTGAGTTCCGAATTCATCAATAAATCTATCTTTTCCCTCTACTGTGTCCCCTGCAATATATGAAGCGGCTGTTAAACCGCAACTGTTAGCTACATCTTTGATAGCTAATGGGACTAAAGAACTGTTATTTCCTAGTGTGGAGTATATTGTACTTGCTGTTATATTTAGTATCATTTCTATTTCCTTTTACAGGGACAAAAATCCCCTGCCTCAACATGTGTATTACAAGCCCCAAATTAAATTCATTAATTTCACGATTGGAGCATTCGCTTTTATTGTTGAGTTTCGTCGAATATTTCTATGTTTCATTATTTCTACCTTCACTTTTTTACTAAATTCTATAAACCTGAATAATTGCCCTTTTTACAATTAATTTTTACCTTTTGTTACAAAAAACAAGACCTTGAATGTTCATCAAGGTCTTGTTTTAAAACTTATACCAACGCAGAATAGATGCCTCGTTATTAAAACAAGCCTTTCAAACATCTTCTGCTACGTCGGTTTAGATTATTCATAAAAAGATTCCTATATTGGTTTACTTCTTAAAACTACCACAATAGTAATTTAAAATCAAGTGTATAAAATACAATTTATTTAAAAATGTAACATTAATGCCAACTTATTCCTAAAAATATATACTAAAAAATGAATAAAAATATACAGGAGAATAGATTATGTTGCCGGAAGACGGAAACGAAGAACATAAATTTGAGAATGATGAAACTACAATTGAAGATTATTTAGATAAGTTTACTGTATCTAAAAAGGAAGAAAAGAAAGTTTTTATCACAAAACATGATAATAATTCAGGAGAAGGAGAAGAAGCACCGGAAAGTATTGCATATAAATTCAATTGGGGTGCATTTCTATTCAACTGGATTTGGGCTATCAAGTATAAAAAATGGTGGTTGATGGCTATTCCTGCGATGTTATTTATTCCGTACGGTTTTATTCCTGCCGGAGTTCTTTGTATCTGGGCTGGAATGAAAGGTAATCAATGGGCTTGGGAAGAAGTTCAGTATAAAAATGAAGAGGATTTCCACGAGGCTCAAAGGAAATGGGTAAAAGCGTGGTTGGGAATTTTCGCAGTCTTTGTGGTGGTTGGACTATTGGTTTTAGCTTCTATGCCAAAGCAAAAGCAACTAGAAACTCAAGAAAATATGACATCTATTCCTGCAACAACAAGAGAAATGAGAATCCCGGAAGAAGTTTATCAAAATACGACTGCTCAAGATAGGTATAGTGAATATTTGGGTTCTGATAAATATATCATATATTGGGTAAGATATAAAAATGATTTTGAACTTTCTAATCTTGAATATATTCAAAATAGAATGGGCATGAGAAATGAAGCTGTACAAAATAAGTTTATTCTCGCTCCTAACCTTGTGGAAATTCACGATGGGAACGGTAATGTTATTGAATCAAGAAAAAGTATTCGTATGAATAAATATGATTTAAAACCAAATTGTGAAAATCCAAACAAAACTTGCTTTGAGGGCTGGTTATATGAAAATTGTTATAATAAATATTGTATAATTAATCCTACAACTAAATCTTATGTAAAAGTTGGTGGTAAAAAGAACGTAGTTCCTCAAGCAATCAAAGCCTTTAACAGATGGCATTCTGAAAGATAGTTGAATATATTCTAAAATACTTAAATCTTTGTTTTATATAGAAAATTAATTTAATTCATAAAGCAACCGATATGCTAGTTTTAATTTTTTCTTATCCATAATATTCAATAATTCTTGAATGTCATTAGCTTCATCATTCCAAGTAACAAAATCACAATCAAAATCCCCTCTATGACCTTAGAAATTGTGTCAGTATATTTCTTTTTGTTTATTATTGGTCTTAATTCTCTCATTTTTTATCCTCATAGACTTGACAATCTAAAAAAAAATAATAAATAATATAAGTAGAAGACTTAAAGGATAGGCTCAATTAAAGAAAACCGCCCTTTAAGTTTTTTTGTACAATAAATTTCCACGTTTTTGTTCCCTTTTTATAAAATCTACATCTTTGGCATAATAACTACTAATTATATTTAAAACCTCTCCAGTAGGTTTTATTGCGACAATTAAAGGGGTTTGATGC
>CALAWF010000044.1 GCA_937894665.1 uncultured bacterium
TAATAATATGCACTTATAATACACTTTTTGTGCATTTATTCCACGCATTTTAATATATACAGTTATTTGATTAAAATTTTGTAGCCACCGGCAAAACTCAATCTAACTCACCTTTTTATAAATTGCACTATCCAAAACGGATAGTTACCGGTGGCTTACAGGTTGGTGCGTAAACATATTAAGATTGTTTTATTGTACCTACAAAAGTCATATATAATTAAACTTAGTTGTAAGTATTATCATAGAAAACCGAATACTGCAAAAGTATAGCATGTTTGCCCCTGTGCAGCTTTTTGAGCCGCAACATAACTGCAAATTGTCCGCTCATTACCACATTGTACTATGGCAAGATATTCGGATTGCTTAATTCTATTATATTTGCTATCTCTAATCCTCCTTATCAAAAATTGCTATGTATGCACTAAAGTCTGTCAAATTCGGCATTTTAACCAATTTTACTTTCAAAATATTTTCAATGTTTCTCTGGGGCTTCTTTTCGAAAAATTATATCATTCATAACAGTAAAGTAATACCGCGAATCATTGCAAACTCAGAACCTTATCAACTTCTTGCAGAATTGTTGGCGAGATGTCCATCGAGTGGACATCATTTTTGCTAAACCAATTCATACATTTCGCTTTGTCATAATCATCTGATACCATTAATTCCGATAATTCAAGAGCAGCGGTACGAGTAAAGCCCATTGACATCAAAGAAATCTGTGTCGCTTTTGATGCGCCAAATTCCAACCACAAACTGATTTCTGGGATTTGTTTTACTGCTTCTACATTATCAGCAGCCACAAGATAATATTTGAGTACATCCAAGTAGCACGTAGTATATTTTAAAAATCTAAACCGTGCAAATTCTTCAATTTCCCGCATAGTATCACGAATGATGGTTGCTAATTTTTTGCTCGGATTGTGTTTTTTATTCCATCTAATATTGTCGTTAATAATACGTGCCAACCCATATCCTCGCATCCATCCTGTAACCAGAATTGAACGTGACATATTCAGTTTATATGAGTCGCCAGTGATATACTTAGAAATTCTTCCTATAATGTGCATATATTTCTCTTGCGCATCATCATTTTCTGGATATGGTGGGATTAACTCCTCAACACTTTTGTTTGAATTTCTAAAGTAATCAAGTAGTTTTTGCTGTGCCAGCGGATTTACACCTTGATTTTTTGACAACAAAGGAGATGGAATCTCCACATTCGACAAAGCACTTTGAAAAGCGTTATCTATTGACTTACAAAATTCTTCGCCATACAGCTTAGTGAGCGGAGATTTAGAAATTGCCTCATATTGAAAAAATGCACTCAAAAAATATGTATATGCGTAGTCTAACTGTGCGTCTTTATTTACTGTTTCATCTTTTGCACCAATATAGTTTATGAGTTCTTGCGATTTCGTTTCCACAACTGATTCTACAGTGCCCTTGATTAAATATTTTTTTCGTTCAAGCGGAGTCCCGTTTTTCCACACAGATTCATCAGTTGCATCCAAACATATTATATTGCCTTGAAACTCCTTGCCTTGTCTGCCAGCCCTTCCCGCCAAATTCCAAAAGTCCATCTCACTCATAGGATTGTTTTTGCCTTTTTGAGGACCACGAATGTATATAGATTTTGCGGGAAGATTTACGCCTTCGACAAGCGTTGAAGTGCATACCAGAAAAGCTATATCACCATTTTTAAATAAAGCTTCAATTTCGTTTCTTATGCTCAAAGGCATATTCCCATAATGAAATGCCACTCCTGCTTTTAAGACTTCAACCAACGCATAATTCGGATGTATTGTTTTCTTTACAAGTTTAATTAACTCTTTAACTCGTATGGACACCTCCAAATCAGGTGTTTTATCTAATATTAGGCTCATCAATTGGATAGCTGTTTTCTCAGCTTCGGCGGCACCATTACAATATATGAGATTTCCTTTTTTTGAACCAGAAAGCGTAAATGCCAAGACTGGTAATCTCATTGATGTTTTAGTAATTCTATCTGTATTTATAAAGCCTAAATTAATTCGTTCTCCCCTTGACAATAAATCCATCTGCCATTTTTCCGTTCCCGCCCCATCTTTATAAACCCAAATCAGATTTTGATTAACGGTAGCTATTTCTGAAATCACTTGTTTACTCTGAGGAGATATTTCATCCGAATAATTAATTATTTTTAGAAGCGATGATGGATTTTCTGACATCGGGCTTGCAAATATAAAGCGGGTCACATCATTAACAGCTATTTGTTGCAATACCTGCTGAAGTAAAATTCCCCTCGACCCATCGCCAATTTTTTGAGCCTCATCTACAATGATAAAATCAAATGTTATATCAGCAGATTCGCTTATAATCCATTGCAGTCGCTCCTGCGTAAAAATCATTACACAAGCCATAGTATTCCAAGTATCGGGCTTGACTGGTATACTGCTTACATCAGCTACAAGGTTGCATTTCTTTATTATTTCCCTAATATCAAATTCTACCTGTTGAATTAATGCCCGTGTAGGAACAATATACGCTATTTTTACAAGAGAATTATTGGAAATGAATTCTTTTATCATTTGCAATAATATAAATGATTTACCTGCCGATGTTGGGGCGGAAATAGAAAGCAACTTTGTATTGTCAAAAGAATCATATACTTCTTTTTGAAAATCATTAAGGAATATGAAATTGTCACCATCACTGATTGTGTTGGAAAATTGTTTGCGTTTCACATCTAACGCACACTGTATTGGGAGATTTGACAAGTAATCGTCATTAATGTACGCTCTCTGCTTTGATAATGAAATTGCTGGAGAATTGGTCAATACATCGAAAATTGCTGCACACGCATTATGATATTCAATTTCAAGGTCATTTTGTGTTATGCAAGTCTGGCAAATTCGATATGCCATATCCAAAACATTTCCATCCTTAGATTGAGCAAATAGACTCGCACAAGTTATTAAATAATTCCAGTCTATTTGCCCTCCCTCATGTTCATAAATCAAGGATGGAAACTGAGTTCTAACAGAATGAAGCAGTAAAGCGTTATAGCGCTCTATAAAGTAATTTGTAGAGGTCAATCTATTAATCAAGCTGTTTAATGACATTTAAATCACCTCCAAAAACTTTTTCCTGAATTCTTCAACATCTGAGAAAGGAATAAGAAATATATCAAGTCGAAAATCATCCAATGGTGTTCTGTATTTCAACCTGCTTGAAATTTTCGATTTGAATTCTGATATTCTACTTTGTATCGTACTTTGAATTGTCGCTTCAACACCAGACAGGTCTTTGGGGTAGGCATCTTCGTCATATCCGATAAGGCATACCCCTCTATATTCTAATTTTAAATAGTTGGGGTCATCTGGATTTAAGTAGGAAAGGATGGCATTTTCTAAATCGTCATTGTTGAAGTCAATATTATCACGAAATAGTGTTAAATCACGTTCTCGTTGAGAACCTGTTGCCCCTTCTTCAATAAGTAATGGTTTAATGCTGTCAAAGCACTTTGATAAAGCTTCATCTACATTCGAATACAGTTTTGATTCTCCCCAATATAAACAGAGCTTTTTGGTTTCCTCATCGTATTTGCCATACAATCCGTCAGCTCCATGATAATGAACTTGTGAGTTTGTCTTTAAAGGCATCTTGCATAAAACTTGCGGTATTTTCAAAACACTTTGTGTCATGATGGAGAGCAGTAGTTCTCCACCTTCGCCTGTATTTTGCAAGTTAGTAAATAGTCCTTCTGCTTTCTTATATAACTTCATAGTATACAGAGTGGTGTTATGTTCTTCATCGAGTTTTTTAGCACGTGCTATCTCTTCCGTTGGAATGCAGTAATCGACGATACAGCAAGATATATAGGATGCGAGGTCGCTAATTCGAGGTCTATTATTTCCATCCAGCCTAAGCATATAAATATACATTTCTGCCTTTGTTGAATCGATATACTCATTTTTACAGACTTCAAGAAGGTATGCCTCCAACCCCCTAGCATTTCCTCTAATTAAATTATCAAGTGCTTCTCGAATGTAATTCATATCCCCACCTTAACTCTATTCTTTCTCTGCCAAATGCTTATTCCAGAACTATTCCTCATTCACAATTGCGTCAAACGCAGGTTCAAAAAAGCATAACCATTTACAATCACAAACTAAAAACTCCAAAGTATCATCTTTAAATGCTTTAAGCCTTTTCACGCATCTTTATTGATTCCACAAAAGCAACCTCCATCACACATATTCTCTTACTGCTTTCTCATACCACTCGTGCGGTTTCAGCTCCGAATTGTATGCTTTATCAAATATTTTGTACAAGTCCTTATATTTGATATTCTTCGACACAATGCTTTTCAACTCGCTTGTTTGCAACGGTATAATTTTCATTCCTTCAACACATTTTTCATAATCATTCGGATCGTAATATGGCATATTCTTTCTGCCCCTAAAATCCGCAATTACATTGATATTCAAATAATTTGTTGCAAACACACAGTATGAGTTCATACTTCTGGTTCTTATTAAATGTTGTCCCAAATGCCTTGACACCGGTTCCATTTCCATTCGGCGTTGATTTGTCCCGTCAGCAAGAGTTGCTTCAAGCAACAATGTATGTTTGGGATAATATTCCGTTCCGGCATACTCATATACAATATCCGCTTCACCGCCTGCTGCGTGCGTTTTAGGTAATAGGTCAGCATCAAGCGATAATTTCATATAATCAAGAATTTTGCCTTTTCTTTCGCTAGCTTTATACCATAATATACCGAGTATATATTCAAAAATGGTAGGTATATCGGCATTATCCGTAACCATACTGTTTATTTCGGAATCGGCTCTTGTTTCAAATAAATTAAGCAATGTTATAAGTTTATCATCAGTAAATTTGCTGTCAATAAGGTGTTGCAATCTGCGATAACGATTTTCGTCCAAAATTGTATATGCTTCGGATATATTCGTAATATTTGCTCCCAACTCCTTGTTGATACCGTCAATAACAACATTTTCTTTTATAACAAGACTGCTGTCTATTTCCTCGAGTGCACAATCATCATATAAGTTTTCAGAAGCTATAAATGCAATTTTATAAAGATTGTCCATTGCAGAATTAAAAAATTGCTTTGGAACTATATCAACCTTTACCATATCGTCATCAAACAAAATAATATCCGTTGTTTTTATGTAGCGTCTGTTTAAATCCAAATAGTCCGATAATGTCGCTTTTGCTTTCAATAGGTGCATTATCTCATAAAATACTTTTTTAAATTCATTTTCGCTTTTTACTGAATCAAACGCTGTTGCCTTTAAATGCTGTCGAGGACTGTTTGCTATTGCTTTTTCTGCCGATGTATTAAATAAATATCCTCGCCACAATATTCCTATATTTACTTTTTTCGTTGCTTTGAATACATCTGTTAAAGCATTGATATTCTTTTTTACAAACACCTCATACAATTTATTATACAAATCAAAATACGGCTTGTCGTAACTTCGGCTTTTTCTGTTCATTCCAACAGTACAAATCGTATTTACATCAACTTTATTTTTTATCAGAAAATCAAGCCCGATTTTATAATTATCCATAGACATCAGCCTATCTATAATTATACTGTCGATTGTTAAATTTGTATTATTACGCAAATTCAATATCTGTTCAACAATAAATTTGGTACTTTCCTCATCTATGCATAACGGCAACAAATATGTAAATTCGTCATAAGAAAGATAATCCACTTTTGAAAGAACATATAACAATACAACAAACGGACGAACGCACTTGCCATTTACATCATTATAAGTTTTTAACAACTGCTTTAAGTATATATAACTGTCTTTGGAAATCTGCAACATATTATCCGTTGAAAAATCATTGGTTTTGCTTATTTCAAGCAAAGTACGACCTGCTGCAGTGATTTTTCTGTCGGGGCTTATCAAACCAATATCAACCAAACCGGATGTTTTTTCTCTCGCATCTTTGGGCTTATTATTTGCATCACCCGAAACAAATCCCTTTTCTTTCATAAAGTCATAATACTGTTCTTGTAAAAAGCTGTTTCCTGCCCATACTTCAAAATTTTCATTATGTATGTTCCAAAAATCATTTAATAAATCTAACTGTTTTTCAATCGTTTTATTAAAATTCTTTGTTCTGAAACTCGTTGTACCCAATCCCCAGCAAAAACTTTTATACGGTATATTTACAGGCATAATTTTTCTCCTCAATAGTTAATTATCAAAACTTCCTCACTTGCAGAAGTCTTATCCTTTGTCTGATAATTTGAATTTGAATAACGGTAATTCAAATTTATGGTTTTATATCTATCCTTATTTTTTTCAAGCCATTCAATCAATATATTATTTTCTTTTCCCTTGCTTCTCAAAACATTTGATAATGCAAACCTTATATTTCGATTATGTAAGGAATCCAAAAAATTCAGTAAATCTTTTTCGTCATCTTTCGACCAGCCGCCTTGTTCGTTATAGGTTGCACAAGTGATTAAATACGGAGGGTCAATATAAACAAAATCATTTTCTGTTAATGTTTCTATGTTAAACTCTCGAAAATCGATACAGGTAAATTTGCAATCCTGTTCGTCAATTCTATCTATAAAATTTTCAAGTTTTTCTTCCATTTTTTTGTTGAAATCTCTTTTACCTACCGGCAAATTAAACTCGCCCTTTGCATTAAAGCGGATTTGATTATTAAAGGCATAAACAATCATAACATATAGCAATACATAATAGTAATGACTTTCGTTTGTGTTGTGATTAAAATCCTCTCTTAACCTTAAAAACTTCTCTCGGTTATAATCGCCCAAACCTTTTCCGCTTTCACAGCCATAATAATTATACCCATATTTGCTGACAAGCGACAGATTATACTTATCTATAATTTTATATATCAATTCCTTGATCACATCCTTGCCTAAAATTTTAAAAGTTTGATATATATATAACAAATTACGATCAATATCATTGTAAATCACTCTGTTTGCGTCAACATTTATACCCACATTGCAACCACCGCAAAATAAATCAACAAAAGTATTTATTTCTTTTGGGAAGATAGGTAATATTTGGGGTAATAGCTTAAATTTGCCTCCTGTATAATTTAACGGTGATTGTATCATTTTTTCTTGCTCCTTAATCAGATACCGTACATAAGAAAAGACGCTCTTCGTTTTCTTTTATTTCGGATTTTCCCGTTGTAAACGGTTTATAGCTTTCCGAAAAGACTTTTACTGTACCTTTCTTCTCTAATATTCTCATAATATCATCATCTGGAATTTTTGCATTTGAACGGTCATTACCTTTTTCAGCCATATTATTGTATGATAATAATATATATTTTGCGTTGATGTTATCAATCAAATTTTCAAATGCTTTTGCAGCACTTCTCGTACAATATTTACTTTTCATATTTGTTCTGTCCATTTTTCTTGCTACGCCAAATACTTTCGGTTTTTCCCAACGGGCAACATTTTCAAGTAAATGATATGCATCACAATATTGCCTTGAATTATACGGAGGGTCAATGTAAACCAAGTCGACTTTAATGGATTTCACCAAATCGTTTGCGTCACAATTATAACATCTGTTTTTGGAATTATTGTTTATTTCAGCCAATGGCACTAACAATTCCAGCTGCTTATCAAATTCTGCCCCTTTTCTATATGCGTCATGATGTCCGCAGGTCTTTGCGATTTTATCCATAGCATAGAGCAGAGAAGTAATAAGTAATGCCCTTTCTCTATCGTTGATATTTCCCTTTTTATAATTCTTTTCTATATCTTCTCTTATAAATCCGATTTTCGCACAGTCCTTATAACTAAAATAAGTATCTGCAAAATTTTCTGTCATATAATTGTCTGCTATATTATCAACAGAATTATAATAAACAACATAATCTACAATCGTTTGAGATCTGTATATTTCACTTCCGAACCAAGCAAAATTGCAAATATAATTACTATACATCAAATCATTTGTTATAATAATCTTATCCGTAAATGCCGATGATACGGCACCGGTGCCCGCAAAAATATCTGCAACAGATTTTATACCCTTACATTCACTTTCA
>CALAWF010000045.1 GCA_937894665.1 uncultured bacterium
CAATATTCATTTGAAAAAATATATTGTTACGAAAGGTAATTTAGCTTCTATTCCTCAATCAAACAATCTTTCTTTGAAGGCTTCAGATTTTTCGGATTATAAAGTTGAAGTTGAAAAGGGACAAATTTTAGTAGATGAAATTTATCATAGAACATTTACTCTTCGTGATGTAAGAATTATTGGACGGATGAAAGATAATATTGTAAACTTTATCATTCCTGAAACAGCCTATGCAAAGGGAGAATTGAGTGGTAAAGGTCGTTATGATGTAAAACGACACAATTCAGATATTTATTTCTTTGCATCTGATATTGATTCAAATGAAGTTGCAACGAATATTTTTAATTTCAAAGATCAGATTAATGGTTCTGCTTTTGCAACTTTACACTTGAAAACAAAAGATAAATTGAATGATATTAAGGCTCATGCGACTTTTGCTATTTCTGATGGTTATTTGCCGCAATTAGGTTCAACAGAGTTTATGGTTGGACAATCGCAAAAACACAAATTCCTAAATAAAATTAAAAAGTCCTTTACCTTATCAAAGATTACAAATATTGATTTTTCAAAATCTAATATTTTCTATTCAAATCTTAGAGGTTCATTCTTGGTTGATAATAGTAAAATTCATAATGTGAAGATTTATTCTCAAAGTGATTATCTGTCTTTATTTATTGAGGGGGCTTATAATATTGATTCTGAACACGCAGATTTTTGTATCTGGGGAAGACATAATAAAACAGAAGAGAAAAAGATTAGAATTTTTAAAATTCCTCTAACTTTAATTTATCGGGTTGTATTTAGAATTGAAAAAACAAAAGACATGTACAAGGCAAAACTTGCTCAAATTCCACCGATAAAGATTAAACCAATGGACATTGAATCCGTATTCAAGGTTTCTGTTTGCGGAAATCTTAACGACGGAAATGTAAAAGTTCAACTGAAAGATATTCGTTAAATCTCATCTAATAGTAATGTAGGTTCCGGAATTGGATTTTTGAAAGAATCTTCAAGATTCAAATCATTTGCGTTTTGCAAATCTTGTTCTGCTAATTCTTCGTTTCCAAGTTTTTTGTAAACTTCTGCTCTTTCAAAGTATAATCTGTTTTGTAATAAGAATATTCTGTCTTCATTTGATTTTATAAGCAAATCATTATAAATTCTTAGGGCGTCTTCATAATGTTTGATATTGTATAAAAACTGTGCCTTATCCCACAAGAAAGAATCTCTGTCCTCATCAGTTTGAGCATTTGCAATTTCTTTATCAAAATCTTTAATCGCACTTTTATATTGTTTTGTATAGTATTTGATAAAGATTTTGTTATCAAAATTCATAACATTGTATTCATCCGGTCCAAGTTTGTATGCTTTGTCATAATCCTTGATTGCTCCATCATAGTCTTTAATCTGGAACTTCGAATAACCTCTCAATGAATACCAAGTTGGTGCAATTGGGAAAATTTTTGAACCAATAGTTGCAAGTTTTATTGCCTCATTGTATTTTTGGTTATTGATTAAGTTAAGTGTAATTTTAAAAGGTGAACCTATACAAAAACATGCAATAATAATTATAATAAGTCCAAAAGCTTTAGTTAATTCTATTTTGAAAAGATTATAATATTTTTTGTCGATAAAATCCGTCGGGTTGTAAACAGTTTTTTCAAATTCCCCAAAATTATTTTTTAACCATTTTTCAAAGTGGATGGTATTAATATGTAATAATGCTTGATAGATAGCAAAGATAATAACAAGCATCGGTAAAACAGTAAAATACCATTTCAAGTTAGATAAAAATGCGTAGTGTGGGAAAATTACACCATATAATAAAACAATAAAAGACAAGAATATTCCGATAGTTGTAATTCTTTTATGCTGTTTAATATATTCCCAAATAGAATTTATTTGGTCTTCGTCTATAATTTTATTAAACTTATAACCTTGAAATGTATTGTTGATTGACTTAATTACAGTTGTACCATCCTCATTGTTATAAAAATTCATTGGTGCACGTTTGAATAGTCGTTTTAAAATATTAAACTTAATCATATGAAATGTATAATTCCCTCTTACCATTCAATGATAACATATTAACGTCTTATTTTAACATTACCCTACAGGTATTAAGTGTAAAAATATATTAAACCGTTACTATTGGGGCGTTTGATGCTTATTGTTAATTTTGTGTTTTCTTAATATATCGTTACACGTTTGTTTTAGAAATGTTATTTTAATAACTCTTCAATTTTATCTTGAATTTCTTCAGGTGTTAAGCCCTTGTAATTTATTCTTGAAGATGTGATTGGTTGTTTGTAATCGTATTTGTTTATAGAACGAGAATCAACAATTACTGAAGGTGGTAAAATTGACCACTTATACAATGCTGTTGACATCCGTCTATAGAATTTGTCTAACCATTCAATTTTTTGTTCTTTAGAAACTTCATTCTTTGTTTCGTACAAGAATGTTGAATTGAGCATATCGTAGTAATGTTCTTTTTTATTTTCAATTCTCCAAATAACTTCATCTAAAAATTCATAAGGCATAAGTGCATCTTCTGCAATCAATGGTTTTCCTGTTTTAGGATTAATTGCAAGTTCTGCCCCTGGTTTTTTCAAAATAATAGCTTCCGGAATGGCGTTTTTCTTTGCTCTATTTTCATTCATCCAGCGAGCTAATGCAAAGAGTTTTGTTTTCGGTACATCTGCAATCGGTGCAAAACCTCCGGACATATCACCGTTTATTGTTGCATAGCCCATATACAGTTCTGATTTGTCAGATGTTGCAATCGGTAAACAAGAACCGAATTCGTTGCTTATTCCCCACAAAAACATTGCTCTTGAGCGGGCTTGAATATTATCCATCGTGAAAGATTTTGAGTATCTTCCATCCCAGCTTTTTTCTACTGTTGCGAATAATTTAGTCAAACAATTATTAGTTGTTTCAACCATATCTTTAATTGATGCTTCGGTAAAGTTTATACCCAAATTATTGGCAAGTTTTTCCGCATCGGATTTGCTTTCAGAACTTGTAATTTTTGATGGCATACTTATTCCAAATACGTTTTCACAACCCAAAGCATCAGCCAAAAGCACAGCACAAACTGTTGAGTCTAACCCTCCGGAAAGTCCTAATACCGCACGTCTAAACCCTGTTTTTTTGAAATAATCTCTAATCCCTTGAATAATTGTTTTATAAGTTCGTTCTAAATCCGGTTCATATTCCAAAGTATAAACCTTAGCCTCTGTCAAAGTTTTTTCTAATCCCTTTGTTAGCGGATAAATTTTTCCTAAACCCAAATGAGGATTAACTATCATAAATTGTTCTTTGAATGATTTTGCACGAGCTAAAAGTTTTCCATCTTTGTCAAATACTCTGCTTGAACCATCAAATGAGCTGTTATCAATTGCTCCGACTTGGTTTACATAAATAATAGGAGTGGAATATTTTTTAGCAACAAATGATAGCATATTGTGTTTTAATTGTTCTTTTTTGGCTCTTGTTGGAGAGGCAGAACAATTGATAAATACATCCGGATTTTCCTTTGCTAATTCGTCAATTGGGTCAATTGAATATAATGTTGTGTCGTTAAAAAATTCCTTGTTGTTCCAACAGTCTTCACAAATTGAAATTCCGTATTTTTTTCCGTTAATAACATTAACCTTATCGCAGTTTTGAATTTTATCTTCATCAAACTGTCCGAGAGTTTCGCAAGGTTGATTTCCAACCACAGGGGAAGGTTCAATATATCTGTAGTCATTAAACTCTGAATAGGTTGGAAGCAGTGATTTTCTAATAATTCCTTGTATTTTACCTTCTTGAAGAACGGCAACAGAATTGTAATATTTTTTTCCTGTCAAATGGTCGTATTTTCTCGGTTCTACAAAACCTACAATTGCGGAGGTTGATTTTGTGATTTTTGCAATTTCTTTTAACCATTTCAAGTTTTCTTCAACAATAATCGGGTGTCTGTCAATTGTGTCTTCAATAGGGTAACCCATAAGAGTCAATTCAGGAAATACAACAACATCCAATCCGATATTTTGTGCGTGTTTAAT
>CALAWF010000046.1 GCA_937894665.1 uncultured bacterium
AACCGTTTACATCGATGAAGCCGATACATCCAGCTAATTTGTTTGCATCAGTTAATGTATCATTGTCAACAACTTCGCCTAGGTTCAAAGTACAACCTTTAGCATCTTTAGGGAATGCAACGATTGAACCATCAGCTAATTGGTAAGCTAGGTAATCAGCCATTGCAGGTTTTCCACCACCTAAACTTGTTGCTGTAATAGAGTAAGCTGTTCCACCATTAGCATCTCCAGAGTTAGTTCTCTTTAAGTTAGAAGGTGCACCAACGTAAGTTTGACCTGTCAAAGTACCATTCAATAATGAACAGAATGTCATTGTATTTTCTGGGTTTTCTTTAGCAGCATCTTCTCCACATTTTTTATCAGTACCGGCATAATCGAAATCATATTGAGCTTGTGCCATCAAACCTGCTTGGTTCAATGTTGATAATGATTTTTTGAATTGAGATCTGAATTTTGCAGAATTTGTATTAGCAATCAATGTTGGAATTGTCATTGCTGCTACAACACCAATGATACCCAAAGTAATCAATACTTCTGCAAGAGTAAAGCCGAATCTTTTTGTCATAATCTTTTCACCTTTCTTTTTGTAACTATAACTTCCATTCTGATTACAGATAAATAACCAAAACTCTATTCAATATATAGAGTTATATTATAATTATATCTAATAAATAGTATTTTGTCAATCCATTACACAGAATTATTAAAAAATTATACTCAACAGATGGTTATAATTATTATTTGAGTTGATAAATTCAATAATAAGGGGTTGATAAAATGACATTAAAACAAGACCTTGGGCAAAAAATTCAAAGTTTAAGAAAAGAACGCAAGCTCACACAAGAAGCACTTGCGGAAATTGTCGGGATTGACCCTAAAAATATTAGCAAAATTGAAAATGGAAATAATTACCCTTCACCTGAAACCTTATCCGCAATTGCTAACGCATTACGAGTAAATGTTTATGAACTTTTTGTTTTCAGCACTATTCCATATGAAAAAATGAAAGAAGAAATTATCGACTCACTTAATGATGATAAAAATATCTTATATTTATACAAGTGTTTAAAATTCGGGAAATAAAAATCAATTATTCTATTGCTATTTAATAGGGATTTTTACGCAAAACTCTGTTCTTACATTTTCTTCGCTCTCAACAGTAATTTCTCCACCGTGAGCTTCTGCTATCTGCTGCGACAAATATAACCCCAAACCTGTTCCTACTTTTCTCAACTTTTTAGCAGCAGAGTAGTATTTATTAAATATCATCTTAATTTCATCTTTTGGAATACCCTGCCCAAAATCAACTACAGATACGGTAATATAATCCGCTGTGTGATTAGCATTTACTTCAATAAATTCTTTTGTATTACTATGGTCAATTGCATTAGAAATAAGATTTTTAATAACTCTCTGGAACTGCATTGGATCAGCATTCACGCTTGGATTATCAGCAGAAGGATGAAAAACAATTTTTAATTTATTATCACTCGCAATTCCTTGCATTTCTTCGACAATCCCTGCCAAAAAGTTATTTAGATTTATTTCTTTTTTATAAAGTTGAATACCTTTTTCTTTAATTTTATAGGTTTCTAACAAAATCTGAACCAAATCCAAAAGTTCTTTATTAGATGATTTCATGCTATTTAATGCAAATTCTTGTTTGTTGGAAATATCACCAAATTTTTTAGCCAAAAATAAATCAATCATATTTGCAGCCGCAACAATCGGAACTTTCAAATCGTGCGTTAATGTAGCAACAAAATCTTCTTTCAAATTTTCTATTTCTTTTTCCGTCGTAATATCTTTAATAATCAAGACATAACGTTTTTTCTCCAAGGATGAAAGAGGTTGAGAATTGATTACAAAATTGTTTGTCGGAGTATGCTTGATAAAAATTTCTATATTATTAAGTTTATCAATACTTGTTTCATCATCAGTCAATTGAATAAATTCAAAAACATTTTTACCAATAACATCTTTGCCTTTTATTCCAAACCATTTCAAAATTTTAGGGGTTGCACGAAGAATTTCAAACTTTTCATTAATAATTAATATTCCATCAGAAAGAGAATTAATAACGGATTCCAGTAATTTATTTTGACGCATCAATTCTGCTTGATACTCAATAATCATTTTTTCTCTATCATTAAGAGTTTCAACCATTCTGTTGATACTATCTGTTACGTTTTGATAGGTTGGATGCTCAATTTTTTCAATCTTTGTAGATAGATTTCCATAACGAATAGAATCAACTGTTGTTGTAACTTTGCCCAGATAATCATTAATTTTTGACCATCTTTTATTCGTCTTTCTTGTAATGAAAAACAAACATACAAAAACAATTATTAAGCACGTATTTATTATATAAAAATATGAAAACATTTATTACTTTTTACTCTCTGTTATCTTATAATTTAAACGATTTATGTTATAATTATAGCAAATAGTTCGGAGTTTGTTAAGACGGTTAGGATATTAAAATAATGTCAAAAATAAAGTTGCCTAAGTCAATAAAAATGGTAGTTACAGATTTTGATGGAGTAGTTACGGATAATTGCGTTTATATTAATGAAGATTTTTCTATGTCGAGAAAATTAAACTTCAAAGATATTATGGGATTTTTCATACTTAAGAGAAATGGAATTGATATTTCCATAATTTCAGGCGAAAAGAATTCCGCAATTGAAACTATGGCACAAAAATTTCAAATAACAGAAATCCACCAGAATATAAGAATTAAAATTGACGTCCTAAAAGACATCATAAAAAAATATAACCTAACTCAAGAAGAATATGTTTATATTGGAGATGACATAAACGATTTAGAATGTTTAAACTTTGCAAAATACAAAATTACTGTACCGCATGCAGTTGAAAAAGTTAAAAAAGTTGAAGACATCCAAATTACACAAAACGAAGCAGGTAATGGGGCATTTAGAGAGGTAGCAGATTGTTTAGTTGGATAAAAAATATATTTGAAAACATCAAAGCATTAAATTTTTCTGTTGATGAATACAAAAGCGACTCTATTATTCAATCTTTGCCTTCAGTAGCATGTGTAAACAGGGCGAAAAAACTTATTGACCAAAAGAAATTTGATGAAGCAACAGCTCTACTAGAAAAAGCACTGGACATTTCAGACCAAGATAGTTTAGCTTATAAATACCTCGGTAAAATTTATGAATACAAGGGACAATTCGCAACAGCCGTTGAAAAATATGAACAATCTTCCAAAATCGACCCAAATGATAAAGAAATCTGGATTAGGCTTGGAATGTGTTATTTGAATTGCGAAAAATTCAATGAGGCAATTGAAGCATTTGAAACCGCAGATAAAGTAACGCCTTGTAATACAGATGTTCAAACCGGCTGGGGCATGGCTCTAATGCGTCAGAAAAAATTTGCACTCGCAAGAGATAAATTTTTAACCGCAATTAAAATTAGCAAATACAATTTTACCGCTATTCTACTTTCTGCGGTAATGGAAATAAAATTAAATGATTATGAAGCAGCAGAAATGAAATTAAAATTCTTAGCCCAAGTTGCTCCAAATGAGGGAAGTTTATATGAATATTCCCATCTAAAGCTATTAAAATCAGACTTCACAGAAGCAGAAAAATATGCCAAAAAAGCAATTGAAATAAATAAACACATGCTGCCGGCTTATTTCATCTTAGGAGAAATTTATTCCCTTCAAAAAGATGTTGGAAAAACAGAAGAAATATTCAACAAAGCACTCGAAAACGATTTAGAAGACTGTTCTTTAAGATTTGAATGGGGAAAAGCGTATATGCGAGTTTTTGAATTTTCAAAAGCGAAAGAACAATTTGAAAAATCGATTGAACAAAATAACAGTTATTTAGGACCAAAAATTGGGTTAGCATTAGTTAACGCATATGATGGTGATTTCTTCTTACTCGGAGAACTCAAAGAGAAAAATGGAGATAACACTTATATTCAAGAAGCGATTGGGCTGGAAAACCTTGCCCGAGGAAAGACAGAAGAAGCAATTGACTTTTTCAAAAAAGCACTAAGAACAGATAAAAAACAAACCTATAATTACCTCCACTTAGTTGAATGCTACAAAAAACTCGGAGATAACTACAAAGTTAGAGAATATTATGAAAAATTTATTTCTGAAAATTCTAATTATGTAAACGGATTTTTATCATATGCTCAATGGCTTATAGAAGTTTCTGATTTTCAAGATGCTCAAAGAAAACTACGTAGAGCTGAAAAGTTAGCACCCGAAAATCCAGAGGTATTAAGTTTGTTATTTTTATGTTTATACACTCTTGTCAAGAATAACATTTGTGAATATAATATAAAGGAAGCAATTTCGGTAGCAGAAAAAGCTTCAAAAGTTTCAGGGAATTTTAAGTATCAAAAAGAAAAAGAAGAACTGGAAAATATTTTAACAGATATACAGGGAAATAATTAAATTGAGAAAAGTGATAGTTCAAAAATTTGGCGGAACATCTGTAGCAGACACAGACAAAATCAAAAACGTAGCTAAAACCGTCATTAGAGAAAAAGAAAATGGTAACGATGTAGTAGTAGTTGTTTCTGCAATGGGACACACTACAGACCATTTAGTAAAAATGGCAAGAGATTTGAATCCAAATCCTTCTGCCAGAGAAATGGATATGCTTCTATCTACAGGAGAATGCGTATCAATTGCACTTCTTACAATGGCAATCCAAGCACAAGGCTACAAGGCTGTAAGTTTCAATGCTACACAAATTGGGATTTTAACAGAAAATGTTCACTCAAAAGCAAGAATTATCGATATTAAAACAGACAAATTAAGAAAAAATCTTGATGAGGGCAATATCATCGTTGTTGCAGGATTTCAAGGAGTTACAGAAGATGGAGAAATCACAACTTTAGGTCGTGGAGGTTCTGATACCTCAGCAGTTGCACTTGCTGCAGCTTTAAATGCTGAAAGATGTGATATTTACACCGATGTTGAAGGTGTTTATACGACAGACCCAAGAGTTGTACCAAATGCCTCAAGATTAGATACTATTTCTTATGAAGAAATGCTAGAACTTGCTCATGCTGGGGCAAACGTACTTCATCCGAGAAGTGTTGAAACTGCAAAACAATATGCCGTACCATTAAGAGTAAGAAGCAGTTTTAAATTAGATAATATGGGAACTTTAATTGTAGGAGTTGAAAAAATGGAAATAAATAAACCAGTTGCAGGTGTGGCTGCAGATTTATCACAAGTAAGAATTGTTGTTTGCGACATTCCTGATACCCCTGGAGAAGCTGCTACATTATTTGGCTGCTTGGCAAAAGAAAATGTTTCTGTTGATATGATTATCCAGTCATATGCAAGAAAAGCATCTAACACTAACGACATCGCATTTACTATTAATGATGAAGATTTGCCAAAAGCAATGGAAATTTTAAAAGATGTAAAAGAAAAACTTGGAGCTGCGGATATTAAAGTTGATGATAATATTGCAAAAGTTTCAATTATCGGTGCCGGAATGATTGACAGACCGGGAATTGCATCAACAATGTTCCAAACTCTTGCAGATTCCGGAATCAATATTAGAATGATTTCAACAAGTGAAATTAAAATTAGCTGTTTAATCAACAAAGAAGATGCACAAAAAGCAGTCAAAGCACTACACAGTATTTTCAATCTTGAATCTGATGAAATTGCAGAAGTTAAAGGAACTCTTCCGGATGTATAATCCAAAATTATCTTTATGCTAAGATATATTTATGGATATTATCTCAAAAACAGTTTCAACACTTGAATTTGACAAAGTAAAAGAGGAATTGTCAAAATTCGCAAAATTTTCACAAAGTAAAGCGTTGTGTCTAAGAGCCTTTGCTTGTTCTGATGTGGAAAAAATTCAAAACCAAATTGAATTGACAAGAGAAGCAAAAAAAATTCTTGATTTGGCAAAAGACACCCCAGCAGAATTTATTGCACAAGTAGGGAAAATCAAGGCTAACTCTGCTGTTTCATATTTGACGGAAGAAGAGCTAAATGACATTGCAAAAACAATTAAATCCTCTCGATTGTTGAAGAGATTTATCCTTGAAAATTCCGAAGAGGAATTTCTACTAAAAAAACTTGCTGAAAATTTGATTGCAGATAAACAACTTGAAGACAAAATTTTTGAAACTTTTGATGAGAATTTGAATATTCGCCACAATGCAACACCCGAATTAAAAGGATTGTATTCATCTTTGAGAGATACAGAACAAAATATTCGGGATATGATTCAAACACTTTTGAACAGTCCAAATTTCTCCAAATATTTGCAAGAAAATATTTATACCCATAGAGATGATAGAATAGTTTTTCAAGTAACAGCCTCAAACAAGTCCAAAGTTCCGGGAATCGTACACGATGTTTCATCTTCAGCTAAAACTTTTTATATTGAACCGGCTCAACTTGTTCCTCTAAATAACAAAGTTCGAGAAATTAAATCAAAAATTCACGCAGAATGTATCAAAATTCTTGTTGAACTTACAAATCTTGTAAAAGAATATCTTCCTGATTTAGAACACTGCGAAAAAATTATGGCCAAAATTGATTTTCATTTTGCAAAAGCAAGATATGCCGTAAAACTTCACGCTGTAGAACCGGAAATTACACAAGACAAATACATTTATTTTGAAAATATGAAGCACCCTCTTTTAATGCAAGTTACAGAGGATGTAGTAGCAAACAATTTCGAGATAGGAAAAGATTACAAATCAGTAATTATTACAGGTTCAAATACAGGTGGTAAAACTGTAACACTAAAAACCATCGGACTATTTATTTTGATGGCAAAAGCGGGAATGTTCTTGCCTTGCACTTACGCTAAACTTTACCCATTCAAAGATGTTTTCGCTGACATTGGGGATTCTCAAAGCATTTTGCAAAGTTTATCAACATTTTCAGCCCACATGACAAATATCATTGAAATTTTAAACAAAAGTACAGATGAAAGTTTTGTACTTTTAGATGAAATTTGTGCGGGGACAGACCCTGTTGAAGGTGCAGTTTTAGCTCGTGGGATTTTAGAAAAACTTGCACAAAAACAAGTAACTAGCGTTATTACAACCCACTATGGAGAGTTAAAAGCATTAGAATACACAAATAGCTTTTTCAAAAACGCATCTGTTGAATTTAACACTGAAACCCTTAAACCAACTTACAAATTGCTAATCGGTATTCCTGGGTTAAGTAATGCAATTTCTATCGCTTCAAATTTAGGACTAGACCCAGAAATCGTAAACAAGGCAAAAACAACACTTGTTACTCAAAAAGACCCGACTGTCGCAGTTGTTGAAAAACTTCAAGAAACCCACCAAGAATTATCTAAAAATCTTGAAGAAGCACAAGAATTGAAAGAATCTTCACTTTCTATAAAAAAAGAATACGAAGAAAATCTAAATCAAGTAAAAAAAGATAAAAAGAAAACTATTAAAAATATCAAAAACAAATTTGATATGGAAATGATGGAAGCAAGAGCAGAAATCAAAGAAATTCTGGACGAATTACGAAAAGAAAAATCCGAAAAAATTGCACGTCGTGCATATTCTCGGCTTGCAAAACTTGAAGATGGCTTTAGAGGAGAAATTGACAAAGTTTCTGATAAAAACCATTATCTTGAAATTGACTGGGATAAGGTTGTTGTCGGAGATGTAGTGATGCTCAAAACACTTCACCAAAAAGTTACTATTGTATCCCTTCCTGACAAAAACAAACGACTTTTTGTCGATATGGGAACAATGAAAATGAAAGTAAAAAAAGATGAATTAGCTGTTCTTGATGAAAACTACAAAGAACCTCAAAAAATTAAAATTCCGGGAACCTCATTTAATAAATTTGAACTTAAACGCTATGCAATGTCCCAAACTCTTGACCTAAGGGGGTATAGAGTAGAAGAAGCACTTGATGCGGTTGAAAATTATCTTGATCAAGCAAGTTTGGCTAACCTAACCCCAGTTTACATTATTCACGGACATGGTACAGGAGCATTAAAACAAGCGGTTAGGGACTTTTTAAAGAATTCACCTTATGTTGCAAAATTCCGCCCAGGAGAAGACTCCGAAGGAGGAGATGGAGTAAGTGTTGTCGATATAAATTAATTCTCCTCAAAACTACGTGCAGTAATGTAAAGAACTGGTACAAATAGTTTTGTTTATGCTATACTTATATCAAGGAGTATAGACTGGAGGGAAGAGTATTGACTCAGCAAAACATGTTTAATCACGGGAATATTGTTCCTGTTAATATAAGAGAAGAAATGAAACGATCTTATATCGATTACGCAATGAGTGTAATTGTAGGTCGTGCATTACCAGATGTTAGAGATGGTTTAAAACCTGTTCACAGACGTATTTTATACGCTATGAATGAACTTGGTATGTATCCTGATAAACCATTTAAGAAATGCGCCCGTATTGTTGGTGAAGTTTTAGGTAAATATCACCCGCACGGCGATAGTTCAGTATATGAAGCATTAGTTCGTATGGCACAAGACTTTTCAACAAGATATTTGATGGTTGATGGACACGGGAACTTTGGTTCTGTCGATGGTGATGGAGCAGCTGCAATGCGTTATACAGAAGCTCGTATGCACAAAATCACACAATCAATGCTTGCTGATATTGACTGTGAAACAGTTGAATTTGAACCAAACTTCGATGGTTCATTACAAGAACCTTCAGTTCTTCCGGTAAGACTTCCAATGTTATTATTGAACGGGGTTTCAGGTATTGCGGTAGGTATGGCAACAAACATTCCTCCTCATAACCTTTGCGAAGTTGTTGACGGTACAATCGCATTGATTGATAACCCTAAAATTACTATTCCGGAACTTATGGAATATATAAAAGGACCTGACTTCCCTACAGCAGCAACAATTATCGGTTTAAACGATATTAAGCAGGCTTATGAAACAGGTCGTGGTTCAATTAAGATGTCTGCCGTTTCCGGTTTTGAAGAAATCGCTGGTGGTGGCGGTCGTCAGTCAAGAACGGCAATCGTTGTAACTGAAATTCCTTATCAGGTAAACAAATCTCAATTGATTGAAAAGATTGCAGAATTAGTAAAAGACCAAAGAATTACAGGCATTTCAGATATTCGTGATGAATCTGACCGTGAAGGTATGAGAATCGTTATCGAATTGAAACGTGATGCAAAACCGGATGTCGTTAGAAATAATTTGTACAAATATACTCAACTTGCTACAACATTCGGGGTTAACATGGTTGCTCTTTGTGGTAAACAACCTCGATTGATGAACTTGTACGAAGTATTGAACGAATTCGTTGAACACAGAATTGAAATCGTAACAAGAAGAACTATTTTCTTCTTGAAAAAGGCTAAAATCAGAGCTCACATCTTAGCAGGTTTGATTATTGCATTGGGTTCAATTGATGAAGTTATTGACCTTATCAAAAAATCCAAAACATCAGATGAAGCTAGAGAAGGCTTGATGAGTAGATTCGGTCTTGATGTTGATCAAGCAAACGCTATTTTGGAAATGCAATTAAGACGTTTGACAGGATTAGAACAAGACAAAGTTAAAGCCGAATACGATGAATTATTAAAGAAAATCGCTGAATACGAATCTATTTTGGCAAGTCGTCAAAAGATTTTAGATATTATCAAAGCTGAACTTTTGGAAGACAAAGAAAAATACGGAGATGACAGAAAAACTCAAATCCTTCCAGAACAAGGCGAAGTAACAATTGAAGACCTAACTCCAAATACTCCAATGGCAGTATTCATCACTCACCAAGGATATTTGAAGAGAATTCCATTAGACACATTTGAACGTCAAAACCGTGCAACTCGTGGAAAATCAGGAATGAAAACAAAAGATGATGATGATATTCAACACTTCTTTACTGCAATGATGCACGACAAAGTATTGTTCTTCTCATCAAAAGGTACTGTTTATAGCTTGAATGTTTATGACTTCCCAGAAGGCGGACGTCAAGCAAAAGGCTTACCTATCATCAACGTTCTACCAATTGACCAAGATGAGAAAATTACAGCAGTTGTCCCTGTTAGCAACTTCTCTAAAGAAGCAAATCTTATCATGCTTACTAAAAAAGGTTATATCAAACGTATTGAGCTTGATAACTTTGCAAATATCAGACGTAACGGAATTATTGCAATCGGTTTGGATGAAGGCGACAGCTTGTGTTGGGTAAAACTTGCAACTCCAAGAGATGAAATCATCATCGGCACATCATGTGGTATGGCAATCAGATTCCCAATCCAAGACCTAAGACCTTTAGGAAGAAGTGCAAGAGGTGTTACATCAATGAAACTTCGCTCCGGTGATGAAATCATTGGATGCGACATTGTCCCTCAAGATTATGATGCAGACTTGCTTGTAGTAACTTCTGACGGTTTTGGTAAACGTACTAAATTATCAGAATTCAGAACTCAAAACAGAGGTGGAATCGGTTTGATTGCAACTAAGTTCAAATCTTCAGCATCTAGACTTGTTGCATTAACTATCGTTAGAGATTCTGATGATATTATGTTAGTAACTGCAAATGGAGTTGTAACCAGATTGAACGCTGGTTCAATCTCTCAACAAGGACGTCCTGCAACAGGTGTTAAAGCTCAAAACTTGTCAGATAATGATACAGTTTGTTCTGTTAACAAAATCATCAACCCAAATGAAGATGATGTAACAATAAAATCAGCACCTGCTGAAACACTGGCAGAAGATGTTCAACAAACAAGTTTGTTAGACGAAAACAAAACTGAATAAATATAATAAAAGCAATAAATTATATAACCCCTTAGAATAATTAATTCTAAGGGGTTGTTTTATTGACGAAAAATACCAATATATGATATAATACAGACAAATATTTCGTTATTTGCATCTAGCCAGCTGAGTCATTCAGAAAGGAATGAACGCATTATGGGAATTTTTACTTTTTAAATATTCAAACCTATATAAAAAATAATCAACACTAAACAATTAAAAATTGCAAAAAAAAGCCCAATAAAAAACAAACCATTAAATATATCATGAAATTGGTGTTTCATTATATATTTATACAATTTTAAAGGTAGACTTTTTTTTGTAAAATTTTCAATCACAAAAAATCCTAAGCAAAATAATATTAACAATTGATATAAGTAATAAACAAACATCATTTTATTTATAGATATTAAATAATGCTTTGGAATAGTATCTGTATAAATAATTGCCAAGTTATATATCCAAAGAAAAAGAAGCAACAAACTTGCTATAGAGATAATATTTAAAGACAAGTATTTATACAGTTTCATCATATTATTCACCCAAATAAAATAAATATGCAGATAAATCATCAACTCGACGCTGTAAAAATTTAAAGTTATCTCCGCTATATAAATTTGTATTGATTGTACCTTCTTGTTGTTGCAACACAGCTTGGACTAATAACAAATCTGCTTTTTTATACTCAATCCATTTGTTTTGAGAATTTTGGAGTAAAAATAACTTATCTTTAGGAAGCCTTGTATTCAGCAACCGAACATTACGATTTATTTCACTTTCAAGAGAGATACTTTGTTTATCAACACACTTAGACATGCCAGAAGTTGTATAATTTTCTTTTGCCATACATTCTTGAAGATCTTTATCCAAATCACTACTTTGATTGAAATTAATAATTTGTTGTTTTAGCAAAGTTATTTCTAAATTTTTCGTATATAATATATAAAAAAATAACGCTACTAGAGCAAATAATACAATCACAAGAAAAAGTATTATTGAATAGAGAACCTTTTTCATAAATTTATATTTCCACTGACAATATTTAATAACGATTGGCTAATGGATATTATACACTTTTTTACTCTTTTTTGTCAAATCCCCCAAGTGTCTATTTTTGTTAAAAGCATTTACGACAAAAACTCTTTGTGATAAAATCATCTAGCATAGTTTATAAAAAGGAGAGAAATATGGCAGACGCAAAAATTTTAGCAACAATTGAAAGAACTGATACTGAACAATTACAAATTTCTGTTAGCGAATACAAAGGCAGAAGTTACCTAAACATGAGAATATTCTACACAACTGATGATGGTGCTACTTGGTTACCAACTAAAAAAGGCGTAACTTTCACACCTGATCAATTGGACATCTTAACAGAAGCTATTGAAGAGGCTAAACAAGAATTCATGTCAGCAGAAGCTGAATAATAATAAAATTCAAAAATTATAATAAAAAAGGATTATCAAAAATGGAAGATGGTATTCAAAACAAATTATTTGAAGTTCCGACACGTAAATTAACACTGAAAAAACGTGAACCTTCTGAAGTGGCTGATAATCCTTCTTTTATTTCTCACAAATACGCCGTTTGCCTTGTGAATTTGAAAGCATTGGGAGTAAAAACATTCAGCTACATAATTCCACCTGAAATGCAATCTAAAATCAAAATTGGGCAAGCACTTCTTGTTCCTTTTGGCAGACAAGGGCTTATTAATGCTTTTTGCGTAGGATTTTCAGATTATTTACCACCGGAAATCAGAGCTAAAAGAGTTAGCAAAATCTTAGACGAAACCCCTCTATTTTCTGTTGAATACCTAAAACTTTTAGAATGGGTAGCAAATTATTACTGCTCAGATTTGATAACCGTTTTAAATACCGCAATTCCACTAAAACTCATTGAAAAATCACTAAAAACAGAACAAATAATAGAATTTGTTAAAACAGATGGTGCCACAAAAAGACAATTAGAAATTTTAGAACAACTAAAAACATTAGGAAAAATATCACTGATTGATTTTGAAAAAAAAGCAAAAACAACCCGAGCTACTATTAAAAAATTAGAAACTTTAGGATGTATAAAATTAACCGAAGAACAAATTTATAGAAATCCGTTAGATATTTTGCACATTGATAAAAAAGAAGATTTATTCACCCTTTCTGAAACTCAACAAAAGGTTTACGAAGGGATTTCAGAACAAATTAAAGTTCAAAAATCACCGCAAATTTTACTCCATGGAGTTACCGCAAGCGGAAAAACAGAAGTCTATTTCAAGCTCATTGACGATACAATTAAAGCAGGGAAAAATGTTCTATTTTTAGCCCCAGAAATTGCACTAGCTTCACAATTAACCAAAAGACTTGCAAAAAAATTCGGAACCCAAGACGTTGCAATTTGGCACAGTAGTATATCTGAAGGCGAAAGATATGATGTTTGGCAAAAGCTTTACAAAAACGAAATCAAAATCCTTGCAGGAGCAAGATCTGCTGTTTTTGCTCCATTAAAAAATATCGGACTGATAATTATCGATGAAGAACACGAAAGTGCCTATAAACAAACTTCTCCTGCACCAAGATATGATGCAAGACTTGTTGCAAGAAAATTGGCAGAATTCAACAACTGTCCACTAATTTTAGGTTCTGCAACCCCAGATATTTCGAGTTACTATAGAGCAGTAAATTCAAACCACCTGTTTGAAATGCTAGAACGCTACAACAATGCTAAAGTTGCACCGGTAACAGTTATCAATATGCAAGAATATGGTAGAGCAGCCTACAAAAGTCAGATTTCTAAGCCTCTGCAAACTGCAATTCAAGAAACACTTGATAACAATCAACAGGTAATTTTACTAATAAATCGAAGAGGTTATTCAACATACACTCAATGCCAAGGTTGCGGACACGTAATTGAATGCCCTAATTGTGCAATTCCAATGATTTGGCACGCAAAAGACAAAATGCTGAAATGCCATTACTGCAACCACGTTGAATATTTTCCTGATGTTTGCCCAAATTGTGGATTTGATGGGCTTAAAAATTCTGGAACGGGAACACAAAAAATTGAACAATTAATAAAAGAACTATATCCAAGCTACAATGTTGAAAGAATTGATAGCGACGTTTTAGTTCGCAAAGGTGAACACATAAGGCTTTTAGAAAAATTTCAACAGGGCGACATAGATATTTTGGTTGGAACACAAATGATTGCAAAAGGTTTAGATAACCCAAATGTTACATTAGTTGGTGTAATTTCAGCAGATGCAAGTTTCAATTTGCCTGACTTTAGAGCATCTGAACGTGGGTTTCAACTACTTACACAGGTTGCGGGACGAGCCGGCAGAGGAGAATTTAAAGGCAGGGTATTTTTCCAAACTTATAATCCTGAATATTACGCTCTAGAAAGTGCAAAATCTCAAAATTACGCAGAATTCTATGAAAAAGAAATTCAATCTAGAGAAGATTTTGATTACCCACCATTTAGCCAAATTATCCGACTAATTTTGAGTTCCACAAACAATTTCCGAGCAGAAAAAGCTGCCCAAGAAATTGCACTACGACTATGCACAATGATTGAAAAATTTGGATTTGGCGAAAGATTAGAAGTTCTAGGACCTACACCTTGCGTAATAGAACGTATAAACAGCTACTATAGATTTCAAATTATTATAAAAAATAAATTAGATCAAAAAGGACATCAATTTATATCGAGCTTTTTAAATAAAATTACCGCACCAAAAGATATACGAATGACAGTTGATGTTGACCCATTGGATATTCTATAGCCAAAAAGAAAAGGCAGGTTACACAACCTGACCTCATTTAGACTCAATTATTTGTATATTTATTATAAGCTTATTTATATTTAGCTATGCTATTCACACTAGCTAATGTGTTAAGCTATTTTGTAATCGCTTAACTTTCTTATATGTAAGAACTTGCACTTAAATATTCTATACATTGCAGAAAACTCTGTATAAAACTGAGTAATCAAGTTCTCGTTCTGTTGTATCGTATCAGAAAACTACTTCTTTGTCAATACTCTCACAAGGTTCAACAAAAGCATGATACCTACAAGAGCTAAAGTTAAGAAGAAATCATATTTAATCGCATTATGACTAGCAAATAAACAAGCCAAACCACCGGCAATAATTGCAACTGAAGTCAAAATACAAACTGTTTTCTTTTGAGAAAATCCAGCATGTAATAACTTGTGGTGAATATGTTCAGCATCAGCAACAAATGGGGATTGTCCCTTACAAATTCTACGCAAACTTGCATAAGTAATATCAATAATTGGAACAGCCAAAACGACAAATGGCAACAATATAGCCAAAGTTGCAACCTTCATAACGCCTGTGATAGAAATTGTTGCAAGTAAAAATCCAGAAAACAACGAACCACTATCGCCCATAAATATTTTCGCAGGGTTAAAGTTGAAAGTTAAAAATGCTAACATTGAACCCGCTAAAATAAATCCAATCAAAGCACTAATTGGGTTTGGAGGAGAAAGGGTAATTGCTAGAATTGCTAAAGTTACCGCATTCACAGTAACAACAGAACCGGCAAGCCCATCAACACCATCAATAAAGTTCATTGCATTAGAAATTCCCACTATCCATAATAAAGTTATCGGATATGAAAACCAACCCAAATCAATACCACCAAAGAATGGTACACTATTGATTTGAACACCCAACAAATATACAACTGTTGCAATTGATACTTGGATTAGCAACTTGAACTTTGCACCAAGTCCATACACATCATCAATCAAACCTAATAGGAACATCAATGAACCACCAAGCAAAATACCTGACACCAATTTCCCATACGGATAGTAACTCATCAAAACTAAGAAAAGGAAAGTGAGCATTGTACTGGCCCAAATCGCAACGCCACCAATTCTGGAAATCGGTTTAGTATGAATTTTTCTAGCGTTTGGAACATCAACCAGACCTTCTTTTTTTGAAAAACTAATTACCATAGGAACAAGAAATACCCCAAAAATATAGGCTATAATTGTTCCGATTATATGTGCATGTGTTAACCTGATAATAATAATTCTTCTCCTTAGTTATATAATGGGTGTTTTTTGCACAAATCAAGAGATTTAGCTCTCAATTCTTTTAGTGCAACTTCATTATCTGACGAAAATACCGCAGATGCAATAATTTTTGCAACTTCCTTCATATCTTCTTCTTTAAAACCTCTTGTTGTTACAGCAGGAGTACCCAATCTGATACCACTTGTAACAAATGGACTTTGCGGATCATTTGGAACAGTATTTTTGTTAGCAGTGATACCAACTCGTTCTAATACGTTCGCAATATCTTTACCAGTTTTACCTGTTTTTCTAAGGTCTAAAGTCATCAAATGGTTTTCTGTCATTCCCCCAACAATATCAAGACCTTCGTCCATCAAACCTTGAGCAAGAGCTTTTGCATTTTTTACAATTTGTTCTGCATAAACTTTAAATTCCGGTTTTGATGCTTCTAAAAGTGCAACTGCTTTACCTGCGATAATATGTTCCAAAGGTCCACCTTGTAATCCTGGGAATACAGCTTTATCAATATCTTTTGCAAACTGTCCTTTGCACATGATAATTCCACCTCTTGGACCTCTTAGAGATTTGTGAGTTGTTGTTGTAACAAAATCACAATAAGGAGCAGGAGAAGGATGAATTCCAGCCGCAACAAGTCCGGCAATGTGAGCAATATCAGCCAACAACAAAGCACCAACTTCATCTGCAATTTCACGGAACTTTTTAAAATCAATAACTTTTGAATAGTTACTAGCTCCGCAAATGATTAATTTTGGCTTATGTTCAATTGCCAATTGGCGAACATTTTCATAATCAATTTCACCATTTTCATTAATTCCATAACTTTTAACATCAAAATACAAACCTGAAAAGTTTACAGGAGAACCGTGAGATAAGTGTCCACCATTTGACAAATCCATACTCAAAACTCTATCACCTGGTTTCATAGTTGCCATAAACACTGCCATATTAGCCTGAGCCCCACTGTGAGGTTGAACATTGGCATGATCCATACCAAATAATCCACAAGCTCTTTTTTGTGCAATTTCTTCAATTACATCAATATGTTCACAACCATTGTAATATCTTTTGTGAGGTTTTCCTTCTGCGTATTTATTAGTCAAAACGCTTCCACAAGCCTCCATTACAGCTTCAGATGTAAAGTTTTCACTTGCGATAAGTTCGATATTTTCTTGTTGTCTTTTTAATTCTAATTTAATTTCCTCAGCAACTTGAGGATCTACTTTTTCTATATGCTCTAAATTCATGCTCTAAAATACTCCTTTTTATGGATTATATAATTTCTGAAAAATTTTCGCAAATTGTAAATTTATTTATATTCTTCTAATACTTTTAAAATTATTTCAGGATAAGCCTTAGGAAGAACTATATATTCTTTTGTTTTTGGATTTACAATACAAGCTCCGGAATAACATTCTGCCGTAGTTTCAACTATATTCATAATTCCCTTCAAATCACCATTTCTTATATCACAAGAAGAGACCTCTTCATCCGGTACATCTATTTTAAGTTTCTTCATCACCGCACTAACTTTTGCTTCCGGTCTTGAAATAGTGATAACTTCGTACTTTTCATCCATACCACTCTTTGATAACTCTTTTTGAATATTTTTATGAAACTTTTCTGAAACATATTTTATCTTAGAATTTTTTTCATAACCATAGACAAAAACAAGATTCTTTGCGTAATAAATATTATCAAACAATTTCAATTTTTTTGAATAAGTCAAAACATCCGTTGGAATTTTACGAACATCAACTTGCGACATCTCAAAATTATCTAATATATATTGCAACTCTTCTTTAGAAATTCTATCCTCATCTTTAGATTTTACAGGGTTATTTTTAAAAAAATAATATATTCCACAACCCAAGACTCCAAAAATAACTAACGTTAAAATTAAGATTAAAATTCCTTTTTTCTTCATTCTAAACTCCTATTTAAACAAATATTTTTTCTTTAAATTCATTATTTTAGTATAAGATTTTTCAATTAGATTTTGTAAATTTTCATCTTCTAATGCGATTTTATAAACATTTTCAATTATGTCATAAGTATTTTTATCCGCAAATCGATAGATAAATAAATTTATTCCAGCCCGAATTCCCATAAGGCAAGCCTCGACATCTCCGAATTTTGAAACACCTTTCATAACCATATCATCAGAAATTACAACCCCATCAAAATGTAATTCATTTCGAAGATAATCAATTGCGTTTTTGCTCAAAGATGTAGGAATTTCTTCTTTTTCAAAGCAAGTACAATGCAAATGAGCAACCATAACCATATCAATCCCATTTTTTACGGATTCTTTGAAGGGTTTTATATGAGTTTGTTTCATTTCTTCAAGTGATAAAGAAATCTTTGGAAGAGTCAAATGGCTATCGGCGTTAGCATCACCATGACCAGGAAAATGTTTTACACAAGGAATTATCCCAAAAGATTTATAAATCTTTGAAACAATTTTTTCACCCTTAATCACATCTTCAGGATTAGAAGAAAATGCACGCTCTCCAATAATCGGATTATTTGGATTTGTATTTGTATCAATACAAGGTGCAAAATTCAAATTTATCCCGTAGCTTTTCAATTCTTTTGCAATTTCTTTAGTCTGATTAGCTAAAAATTCTTCACCTTTTTCATAGGCAAATTTTGCAGATAAATATTTTTTACCATTATGAATATTTTCAGTTCTTTCAACCCTTCCGCCTTCTTCATCAATCGACAAAAATGGTGGAATTACTGAATCTTTTTTTATATCAGCAATAAGGGTTTTAAACTGTCCTACAGACTGAATATCTTTTGTAAAAAATATTATTCCGCCTAATCCGTTTTGCAATGCAGTACTGGCATATTCACCCGTACCGAGAATAAACATTTGATATAATTTTTCTTTTAAAGATATAGCCATCTTAACCTTCGTAAATTAAACTAAACATTGGCAACAAATCCAAAAGTTTTCCGGTCTTGATAACTTCTTGAATTTTTTCGTGAATTTGTTCTAAAGATTTTTCATCCGGAGTTTTAATCCCTCGTGGTAATTGCACATCACCTGTGGTTTTTGTGCTTACAAAACCACAATTCAATGTCAAAAATTCCTTATAAACTTCCAAAATTTTCACATGAATTTCATCATATTTGTATTCTTTGCCAAGATAATATTTTGAATCTTTGTTTAATTTTTCAAAAAACGAAATTGAAAAATCTGCTTCTTCTACAGTTTCGGCTTCGTCATAAGTTCCGCCAATACAAGGATTGCCTTCGATTTCAATATTATCACCAAGAGATTTGATATATACTGCCCACAAAAGACTTCCCAAACAAAAACCTACATTGTTATCTGACATTCTAACAAGTTGAGGGAACAACATTTTGAACTTCATTTTTCTTTGATTCAAATTTTTGAATTGATTTATTTGAGCATAAATATATTCTGAACTCATCGATAAAATTGTTGTATGTTGTGCATATCCGGGATCGAATAATACTGAATTAACTTTAGTTTGTGTCATTTTAATTATACCTCTGACTTTTTACTTTTCTTTTTTAAAACCTTATTTTGATATTTTTCATCATACTGAAATTTTGTGCCATTGACAAATGCCTTAACAACCCCTTTTGCAAATGTTCCACGAGCTGTCCAATATGAAGTGTGTGCCAAAAACGCTGAACGTTTTGACCAAACGCTGGAGTAATCATAAATTACACCGGTTGGATTTTCAATTTGAAGTCCAAGTAAATTTTCAATTTGACTATTTGTCAAATTTTTACTTGAAGGAAAACCTAGCGGATCTTCTCTAAAATTAACAGTTAAAAAATAAATTCCATTTTCTAAAACATATTTTACTAAATACTTGTTATAAAAAGTGAAATCATAATTTTTATCCGCCATATCCGAATAGAAAAGAGGAACAGGACTTGCAAAATTCACAACCCCCTTAACATGGTCTTTAGGGGCACAATATTTATCTGTCATTTCATCCATTTGCAAATAATTTTTTCTCAATAATTCAGGATTTTGGTTAAGAACTAAATGCCCTGAATTTGACATAACACCAATATTTCCCTTGTCATACGACAAAGCTGAAATGCAAGTATCTTTCTTTGGATTTGCTTCTACAAATTTTTGAGTTTCTTCATCAGCATTCAAAGCCTTAAATAATTGAGCCATATTTACATAAGGCATTTTGTATAATAAGTATTGATAAGTTACAAACGAACCGGCAGAATACCCAAACAAAATTACATTTTGCCCCTGACTAGCATTAGATTTTACATCGTCATTCAAGTCATCCAAAATTGGCAGCATATTATGAGTTTTTTGAACCCAAATTGCATCGTGCATAAATTGGGTTAACAAACTACGAACTTCATAAGCCAAAGTTGAACTATAAGCCTTTGAAATATTTATTCTTTCTTTTACAAAATCCAAATCAGTTTTGCTATCATAACCCCAGAAAAATATTTGAGGTTTTTCTTCAATAACTAATTTGTTTTCTTTTGACCATTTTTTAATGGTTGAATTGTTTTCAAACTTTTTTTTCATCACGGGATGAAGTTTGTTCACACCTTTGATATACCAATCTTTCATCTTGGTATCATTGTTATTTGAACCGTTAATATACAAAAACGTTAGGTTTGTATCTTGAGCAAACGCCCCAAGCTGTAATGTCGCAATTAATAATAGTGTAGTTAAAATCTTTTTCATAATAATAGATTTTAGCATAAAATCTGAAAGATTTTAATTAGCAGTTCGTAAAACATACCTTCCCGCAGCGGTAGCAGGTTCAACAATCCCATCATGCAATCTTACAGGAAAAATATCTGTCATGTATTTTATGTCATTTTTAACTACACAAGAGCTAGAATTTAAAGAATTTGTGCCACTAGAACAACTAACTTCTGTATTTGGTAATTGAACCCCATTTACGTCAATAAAACCATAACAATCTGAAAGATTAAAATCTTGCCCCGTTAAATACACCGACTTCAATGACTCTCCCAATGGCATAGAACAGGCATTTACCCTTCCTAAGCCAGTATAAAATGCAAAAATTGTACCATCTGATAAGATATATCCTCTATAAGATGAAGAATTGGGGCTTCCTAGACCTTTTAAATAAGAACTTGTAATGCTATAATTTTTAGAATCTCCAACCTTTAAATCTGAAAGTTTATTCACGAAGGTTGCACCGGTTAATGTTCCATTTAATAATGCACAAATAGTTTGGATATTTTCAGGATTATCCAATGCACCATTTGAACTACAACCACCTTCTAGCCCCGCAAAATCAAAACCATATTGACCTTGGCTCATTTTGGCAGCTTGACTGATTGTTGAAATCGTCTTTTTCAATCTTGAACGGTATTGTTGTTCTCGAGTATTAGCAACAAGTGTTGGGATTGTCATTGCCGCAACAACTCCAATTATTCCTAATGTAATCAAAACTTCCGCTAGCGTAAATGCTTTTTTTCAATCCTCTCACTTGAAACCTCCTATGTTAATTTATTAAACAATATATTGATTTATATGTCATGATGTTAGCCTATTAGTCAATATTTGTCAATTATAAATTTATGCCTTTAAAATTAAAAATATGATAAAAATAAGACTTAGAGAGTTAATGTGGGAACGAAATATTACAGCAGTCCAAATCCAAAAAGAAACAGGGATTAATGCAGCAACAATTTCCCGAATTATCAACGGAAAACACAATAATTTAGGGCTTGATATGATTGACAAATTATGCGGAGTGTTAGATTGCAAAATACAAGATTTATTAAGCTATGAACGACTTAACAAATAATGATTATTTAGCAGTCCTCACAACATATCTTCCTGCAGCCGTAGCCGGTTCTACAATTCCATCATAAATTCTTACAGGGAAAATATCCGTCATATATATTGCTTCATTCCTTACAACACAAGACGTTTCTGCTAAAGAGTTTACTCCACTCGTACAATTTATTTCTTTATTAGGAACTCTAACCCCATTTACGTCAATAAAACCTACGCAATTAGAAGTTTCAAACTCAGGATCTAAACGCCCAGGGCAACCATTATTACCCCCAAGATTTTTATAAAAAGCAAAAATTGTTCCATCCGCTAAAATATAAGCGTGATAATCAGCAGCATCTCCATAGCCTAAAGAGCTTAAATATGGACTTTTAATACTATATTTGGCAGAATCGTCCGGAATATTCAAATCAGACATTTTATCTATATATGTTCCGCCGGAAAGTGTTCCATTTAGCATTGAACAAATTGAGCGAATATTTTCAGGATGGTCAGATTGCCCATTCTGACATGCTTCATCTATCTCTGAAAAATCAAATCCATACATTCCATGGCTCATTCTTGCCGCTTGGCTAACTGTTGCCATAGTCTTTTTTAATTTTGCACTATATTGACGACCTCTGGTATTCGAAACAAGAACAGGAACAGTCAATGCTGCAACAATACCTATTACCCCCAAGGTAATCAATACTTCTGCTAAAGTAAATGCCTTTCTCAATCAAAACTCCTTTATAATAAACAATCTATATTATTAATATTATTATTGTTATTTTAGCTTATGTCAAGGGTATTACGTTTATTCAATTGAAAAGATTGTTTATTTAGCAGTTCGTAAAACATATCTTCCTGCGGCAGTCGTAGGTTCAACAACTCCATCATGAAATCTTATAGGAAAAATATCCGTCAAATATTTAGAATCATTTTTCACAACACACGTATCAGAAGCAAGAGAATTAGAACCTGATGAACAAGAAACTTCTTTATTGGGAGGATTAGTACCATTAACATCAATAAATCCATAACAGTTTGACAAAACAGATACAGAACCAGAAGAAACATATGTATCTTTTAAAGTTTCACCTAATGCTAACTCACATGGAAACATTCCCAAATTATGATGAAAAGCAATAATTGTTCCATCTGATAAGACATAAGCATGAGCATTTTGCAAATCTTTCGTTGTAAATTGATTGACATATGGAGAATAAATCTCATATTTATCCTTATGCTTTATATTTCCTAATGGAATATCGGAGGCTTTGTCATAATACGTTGCACCGGTTAAAGTACCATTGAGCAAGGCACAGATACTATGAACATTTTCGGGGTTTTCTTTTTCTGCATTTGTTCCACATTGAGAATCAATTCCGGCATAATCAAAATCATATTGAGATTGGCTCATTCTCGCAGCTTGGCTTAGAGTTGAAATCGTCTTTTTCAGCTTTGAACGGTATTGTTGTCCTCTCGTATTGGCAACAAGTGTTGGGATTGTCATTGCTGCAACAACACCTATTGTACCCAACGTAATCAAGACTTCTGCCAACGTAAATGCTTTTTTCAAGATAAACTCCTTTTTGTAATGTATCATCTTACATATTTGTTAATATTATTGTTGCAAAATGAATTTATGTCAAGACTTTTAAAACTTGGGCAAAATATTAAACACTACAGGAAATTGAAAAATTTATCACAAAATGAGCTGGCTGAAATTATAAATTTTTCAAGAGAACACCTTGCCTGCATTGAAACGGGCAAAGAATATATCAGTTTGAGAAAATTATTTTTAATTGCTGACACATTAGAAATTTCAGTCAAGCAATTAATTGATTTCGATTAACAACACCTTATTATTATGCTATTCTCTTTTTATGAAAGATTTTTTGCTGGGATTATTGGATTGGATTTATAAAAAGAAATGCTACTTTTGCAGAAGTTCAAAAGAATCTGTCAAAATGTGTTCAAAATGTTTTGATGAACTTGAATTTTTACCGGTTCAAGTGAATAGAAAATTCAAAGATGTGAATATCTATTGTGCCGGAGTTTATTCTAAAAATTTGCAAAAACTTATCCGTGGACTCAAATACCATGGGCAAAGAGATTTAGCATACTATTTTGCAAAATTTATGTACCAATACTGGCAAAGAATCGGACTGGATGGAGAATTCCAAATTGTGCCGGTTCCAATTTATCCCAAAAGACAAAAGAAACGCAAATACAACCACATGGATTTAGTTGCTCAAGAACTTTCAAAACTCACAGATTTTCCGGTAAATACAGAAATTATCAAAAGAATAAAAGATACAAAACCACAATACAAATTAAACAAATCACAAAGAATGGTAAATTTATCCGATGCGTTTTCTGTTGATAAAAACAAACTCATTGAAGGTAAAAAAATTTTAATAATAGATGACATCTGTACAACTGGTTCAACTTTTGAAGAAATGATAAACGAATTTAACAAAGTTGGCATTTATGATATAGTATGTTTTGCAGGCACAACCCCATGGGAATAAATTAATACTGCCTAAATAAAAATGAGAGAAGCAAAATGATAATTTCAGAATTCGCAAAATATTTACAAGAACATAACGATGAACTTTTAACAAGAAAAACCACGCCTCTAAAACTTCTCCACAAGTGGCTAAAAAAAGTTATCAACAAAAATCCAAAAACAAACATTGATAAAATTGTTCATCGAGAAATTTTATACGGCGAAAACAAAAATGGGGATTATCTAATCGTAGGGAAATCAGACAGTGGAAGAGTTTTGGTTTCAGCATTGATAAAATTTGCCCAAAGTTATGAAAACTACAATCATGCAAAATGGGTTGAACTAACAGAAAAATCTTTCCACAAAGGAGATGAAAATGGAGAGAATTAAAAATTTTAAAATGTACAAATTTTTATCTATTGTTGGATTTTTGGAATGCGTTTTAATTCCAACATACTTAACCCACATTTACCTAATTGAAAATCCAAACCTTCGACCAGATGGAACAATTTTAATATTAGTGTTGATTAGTTTATTTGGTTTTCCGCTAAATGCAGTTCTTACAGCCGGTTTATTTTTAGAATCAAAATTAAACAAAAACTTTTCTGATAGAAAACGACATATTCTAACATATATTGGATTTTATATATTTATCGGAATTTCAATTATCGGATTTTTCACATTTCTACTTTCAATTTTCTTGATTTTGATTTGAATGTAACAATTTATAATACAAAAAGCAAATTTTAGCAATTAATTTTATGTTTTACATTGATATAAATATAAAAAGGAATAATAATGCAAATTTCAAGAATAAACTCATACACCCCACAGATTATTACTAATAACAATGCTCCTAAAATTGTAAGAATAAATAACAATCAAATCAAAGCCGATACTGTTCAATTTTCGGGAAACATCGACAAAAATGAAGAAAATAAAAAAGCGGAAGGAACATTTGCAAACCAAAAATTCAATGTATCCTGCTCAACAGGATTTACCCATAGAACGTTATCTGGAGCTGTCGGAGATATGAATTTCAAAATTCGGCACAATGGGAAATTATTGAAAAATGACACTTTGACAGGAAATATTAATAACAAAGACTTAAATTTAAAAATCAAAGAAGGATTTTTCTCGAGAAAAGTTGTCGGAGATATTGGAGGCGAACCGGTAAATTTAAAAGTTTCTGAAAGCTGGGGAGGCTACAATATCAAAGGAAATTTCAAAAACAAAAATATCAATGTAAAATTAGACTCAAAATTTATAGGCTACAAACTGTCCAGCGACAACATGTCTTTAAGAATTAAAAACAAAAATCTTTTTGGCACGGACGTAAAAGTAGAAGGAACATACAACGAAGACCCTGACCTAATACCATTATTACTAGATTCCGTTTATACTCTGCAAGATGAAGAAACGGCAATGCTATTGCTATTGTAATACTTTACTCTCTAGTATATTTTGTTCCAACTAATTCATCAGGCAAAAATTGTTGTTCTACATCGGGATTGTCATGGGTATAAACATAACCAACTCCGAAACCGTATTTTTGTGCATCTTTATAATGAGCATCTCTCAAGTGCATTGGAGGTGCATAATCTTTACCTGCAGAAATATCTGACAAAGCCATATCAATTGCACAAGCAGCCTCATTAGATTTCTTAGCCCTTGCAACATAAATTACCGCCTGAGCAAGTGGAATTCTCCCCTCAGGAAGCCCAAGAAGCTCAACAGCTTTATAAGCATTCACCGCAACATTTACGGCATTAGGGTCAGCATTTCCTACATCTTCCGCCGCACATGTAATAAGTCGTCTTGCAATAAATCTAGGATCTTCACCAGCTACAATCATTTTAGCCAAATAATAAATTGCCGCATCCGGATCACTTCCCCTCAAACTTTTTTGAAAAGCAGAAGCACAGTCATAATGTTCCTGTCGAGAATATCTTGTATTTCTTTGTTGACAAATTTCTTCAATAGTTTTTACAGTTAAAATTCTTTTATTATCCCTCAAATCACTTGCAAAATATGCGTTTTCAACAATATTGAGGGCATATCTAGCATCTCCACGAGCCAAATTAATAATAAAATCTAAAACCCCGCTTTCACATTCCATCAAAGTATAATTAGTTGCCAAATAACTGAATCCACGTTTGATAATCTGTGCCATACTTTCATCATTTATTGGATTTAATCTGACAACTTGCACTCTTGAAAGAAGTGCAGGAACGACTTGAAATGATGGATTTTCTGTTGTTGAACCAATTAAAAACAACGTGCCGTTTTCCAAATGAGGAAGAAGAGCATCTTGTTGAGTTTTAGAATATCTATGAATTTCATCAATAAACAAAATCGTTTTTTGCCCTGCCCGAAGAGATTCTTTTGCCTTATCCACAGCATCCTTTATATCTTTAACCCCAGAAGTAACAGCGGAAATTTCTATAAAATTCGCATTAGTTTTCGTAGCGATAAGTCTTGCAAGTGTTGTTTTTCCACACCCTGGAGTTCCCCAGAAAATCAGAGAAAATAATCTATTCGTTTTGAGCAAATTCAAAATAGGGCTATTGGGAGAAATAACATTGCTCTGCCCTAAAAAGTCTTCAATAGTTTTAGGTCTTAAAATTTCTGCAAGCGGAATTTGTTTATTTTGATTTTCAAGTGCTGTAAATAAATTATTCATAGTATAATTATAACAGGGGTAAGTATTTTTTACAAAGGAATATTAATTTGAATAAAAAATTTTGGATTGTAATTGTTACCACACTTATACTTTTAACAAGTATATTCTTTATTTTTTCAAAAAAACAGGATAACAATGAAGTTGTATTCTGGACTCTCCAGATGAATGATTTTGCACCATACATAAATGGGGTAATTAAAGAATTTGAAACCGAAAATCCAAATATTAAAATCAAATGGGTAGATGTTCCGTTCTCAGAAGGGGAAAAAAGAACTCTAGCATCAGTTTTGAGTGATAATCCGCCGGATTTAGTTAATCTAAACCCTGATTTCTCTTCAACTCTTGCCCACAAAGGAGCGTTGCAAGAAATCCCAGCAGAAAAAACATCACAATTTAATCAAGAAATCTTAAACTCATTAAAAACAAATGGGAAAATTTATTCAATTCCTTGGTATGCAACAAGTGCAATCACAATTTATAATAAAAAACTTTTGAATAAAGCGGGAATCTCAATTCCAAAAACTTATGATGAAATAGAAAAATTTGCACGACAAGTAAGAAAAAACACTGGGGCATATATCTTCTTGCCAAACATAACAGAAAACGATACAATGCTCAAAATATTGAACAAATACGGTTGTGCAAATTCTACGGACATCAATTCAACAAAATCTGTTGAAGTTTTTGACAAATTTCGCACAATGTATGCCAAAAATCTAATACCTAAAGAAACAGTTACGATGACACTTCAAGAAGCATTAGAAAAATATATGTCTGAAAACATTCTCCTAATTGGTGCCGGAGCAAATTTCTTGAATATGATAAAAGAAAATGCTCCATCAACTTATGCAAACACTGACGTTGCACCTCAAATAACAGGAGAACTCAGACAAAATGATTTTTCACTAATGAACTTTGTTATTCCAACTCGTGCAAAACACAAAGACGAAGCCCTAAAATTTGCACTATTCTTGACAAACGATAAAAACCAACTAGAACTTGCAAAACTAACAAATGTTCTGGCTGTTAATCAAAAAACACTTCAAAATGATTTCTACACAAAATATGATAATAATGATTTAATGTCTAAAGCTAGAGTAATTAGTGCAAAGCAGTTAAACAAAGTTCAACCGGTTTTAAAAACTCAAAAGGGACAAAAAGATATAAATAATATCGTAAATGCTGCCGTACAAGAAATTTTACTTGGGGAAAATGATACTCAACAAGTTTTGAATAAAGTTTCTAAAGATTGGAAAGCATTAGAAGAATAATAAATATAAAAAAGAAGGAGAAATAAATGAAAGCAGTAGTATTCACAAAAGATAACGAATTAAAACTCGTAAACGATTATCAAAAACCAATTCCGAAAAAAGGAGAAGCCCTTGTACGTGTAACTTTAGCCGGAATTTGCAACACAGATTATGAAATCACAAAAGGTTATATGGGATATGATGGAATCCTTGGACACGAAGCAGTTGGGGTGGTTGAAGAAGTAAATGGCGAAGACAAATCACTTGTAGGGAAAAGAGTTGTCCCCGAAATCAGCTATGGCTGCAAAGACCAAAATTGCCCTTGGTGTGCCGAAAAATTATACCGCCATTGCCCAGATAGACATACCCTAGGTATATTCAGAAAAGATGGTGTTTTTGCAGAATATTTTACAATGCCAACAGAAGTTTTATTTGAAGTGCCTGAAAATGTTCCTGATTGCCAAGCAGTTTTTGTTGAACCACTTGCAGCAGCCTTGGAAATTACTGAACAACACCACATCAAACCATTTGAGAAGGTTGTTGTTCTAGGAGATGGCAAACTTGGTTTAATCACTGCATTAGCTCTTAATGCCCAAAATATTGACGTTACATTAGTTG
>CALAWF010000047.1 GCA_937894665.1 uncultured bacterium
TCTTTTGTTATAAACTACATTATTTTAGTTAGTTTGTATATCATTCTTGGTGTTGGATTATTCGCTGCAACTTCACACAATTTCAAACTTGTACCAATAACAATAAGTGTTTTATTTTTGATGAAAATATTTGTTACTTTTAATTACAAAAAAAGAATTTTTGACTGCATAAAAAATCTTCCAATTTCAATACTTATCGCCATTGTTCTAGGTTTCGATGCTGAAATTATCGCTCCGCTTTTACCAAAAATCGGAGGTTCTATTTGGTTATTTTTCTTGACTGTAGTTTTGCTTTTTGTTGTTCCGGTGTTAGTTTTGGCTTTTATTCCATCAAGAGAAGACTAAACTTCTATGTCCATTGCTCCACCAGATGTTTTTTCTGCAGCCGTTAAATAATCATCTTCTACAGCTTCAGCATATTTACCTAAGCGTTCATTCAAATCATTAAGAGTATCCGCTTTCTTTTCTGCCTTGTTAATATATTTTAGCTTACTTGGAAAGAAAAATCCTTGAGTATAAACGGTATTTTTTAAAGGTTCATTGCCACTATCAACAACTTCTGCCGCCAAGGCTTGTCGATTATTACATTTTCTAATAAGAATATTTACAGGATTGTCTGCTTGTCTTTCAACAGCTTCGTCAAAAGATTTCCAAAATTTATCATATGCTTTTTGAGATAAATCTGAAGTTTGTCTTTTTAGAATAGCTTTGGCATCTGGATCTATTTTAATAGCCATTCCGAAGTTTGTTGATTGAGCATTAGGGTTAAAATTTACGTTCATATTTTCTCCTTTTTGTGAGTTATGTAATTTATTTTTTCATGTTAACACACATAAAAATAAAATTTGCTAGTTTGATTGTTCATTTTTTTCAAACATAAAATGTTGGGGTAGAAACCCCAACCTACATTCTAATCAATTTCCGTCATTCTGAGGGATAAACTGTTGAATTAGTAAGATTATTTAGCAAATTTACCCGAAGAATCTCTGACCGTACGCACTAGCTAGAGATCCTTCGCTTCGCTCAGGATGACGTAAATAAAGAACTTAGTGCCTCAGTGTCATAAAGCCTTCTGTTATGAACCTATAGACTTATCAACTTATTGACTTATAGACTTTTAACGAACTTATTCCCTTATTTCCCTGTTCCCTATTGCCTTAGCTTATAGACTATTCCACATTTGGAATTGCCATGCTGCGTTCGAGGTGCAAAGTATCAATCATTTTATTTAATTTTGTAAATACTTCTCTAAATTGTGGAATAGACAAACTTTGTTTTCCATCACTCAATGCGGTTGCCGGATTGTGATGAACTTCAACCATAACACCATCCGCACCAACTACCAAACCTGCTTTTGCCATTGGTTCAATCAAATATCTTTGACCTGTTCCATGGCTAGGGTCAACAATAATCGGTAAGTGTGATAATTTTTTGATAACAGGAACGGCTGCAATATCCATCAAGTTTCTTGTAAATGCGTTATCAAAACTTTTCAATCCTCTTTCACAAAGAATTACTTGTTCATTCCCGTTATACAAAATATGTTCAGCCGCAAGTAAAAATTCTCTAATTGTACTTGCCGGTCCACGTTTTAAAACTACAGGTTTATTACATTTTCCAACAGCTTTAAGAAGTCGGAAATTTTGCATATTTCTTGCCCCAACTTGAATTACGTCAGCATAATCACAAACCAAATCCAAATCTTCGACATCCATAAGCTCTGTAACAACAAGAAGTCCTGTCGCTTCTCTTGCTTGAGCCAAGTATTTAAGAGCCTTTTCGCCCAATCCGTCAAAATCATAAGGTGAAGTTCTTGGTTTGAAAGCTCCTCCTCTCAAAAATTGACAACCAAGCTCTTTTGCTGCAGTTGCAACCTCCAAAAGCCCATCATAGTCTTCTTCTACCGAACAAGGTCCAACCATAAATACCGGTCTGTTTGCTCCTCCGACTTTTACACCGTTAGAAAATTCAATAACTGTATCATCTGATTTTCTATCTCTTGATGCCAATCTGAACGGTTCACGGATGAATTTGATTTTCATAACTCCATCCATTGCATCAATTCTGTTTGGAGAAAGTGTTGTTTTATCACCTAGTGCATCAATGACAGTATGCACATCTCCTTCGTGAACAATTACACGAAATTCATGTTCGTTTAGTAAATCTGTTACAGCTTTGATATTTTCAGCCGTAGCATCACGTTCCATAATTATAATCATTGCTATTCATACCTCGCTAGTTTTAAGTTTTGTTATTAAAATTATAAAAAATAAAGAAAAATAATCAAATTACATAGGACACTTTTTTATTTCGGGAAAAAACCGAAAAAGAAAAACACGAATGACCAAATGGCTCGAGTCATCAGGGGCTATGCCCCCGA
>CALAWF010000048.1 GCA_937894665.1 uncultured bacterium
AAAAATCAGCTGGATTCTTCGCTTCACTCAGAATGACTGAATTTGCTATATGGAAATCCCTTATTTAGTAAAAACTTATAGACTTATCCACTTATTGACTTATAGACTTTTATTCAATCAACCCTCTTCCATTGGAGAGGGAAACAACTAAACAATAAAAAAAAGGTGTTCGGAATTACCAAACACCATTACCTCTTCAATATAATGTATAATATATCCTTAGATTTCGAACAAGCTGTGAAGTCTTTGTTGAATGTCTTCTTCATCAAGTTCGTCTGTTAATCTATTCAAATCTATTGCCATTTGGTAATAATTCGCTGCATCATTTGTAAAGCCCATTTCCTGACTTGCACGACCAGCATTGAAATATGCCAATGTATAATTAGGATTTAGTGCGATTGCTTCTTCAAAATATTCTAATGCTTCTTCTGCATCTGCAAGTCCATCTAAGTACAAAATACCTAAATTATTTTGTGCATATTCATTTTCCGGACTCAATTCAACTGCTTTATGATAAGCTACTAACGCTTCTTCTAAATAATCTTTTTCCCAAAGAGCAATCCCAACTTTTGAATAAGCCCTTGCATCATCAGGATTAAGAGTAATCGCATCGCAATATGAACGAATAGCTTGGTCTAAATCATAATCTGCCATATAAATATCACCTAAAGCAATATATAAATCATAATTTTTAGGGTCTAAAATTATACCTGCCTGATAAGTTGAAACAGCAGCTTCAACATTCCCTTTATTTTCTGCGTAAATTGAACCTAAGGCTTGGCAGACAATGGAAGTCCACTCTGGGTCAGGATTTAGTGAAATCGCTTTTTGATAATGTTCAATCGCATCATCATATAATTCAGCCTTTGCATAAGCATAACCCAAAGAATTATTGAAAAATGGATTTTCCGGATCTCTGTCAACTGCAAGTTTAAAAGCACTAACAGAATTCAATTTATCTTCTTTTGACATGTACAAATGCCCTAATTCATAATAAATTTGAGCAGTATCCACATCAAATTCTAACAATTTTTCATAGCAATCAATTGCTTCTTCAGTATTTTCCGGATAATAAGTTTGCAAAATTGTTGCCAATTTTACAAGAACCGTTCTGTTAAGCGGATTAGCTTCCAAAACTTTTCTATAGCAATCTAGGGTTTTATCAACGTCTTTGTTACGAAGAGCTAAATCTCCCATCTTGTTATAAAAATATTCACTCTTTGTTGTTTTTGAAACTGCATCACTATACAATTTTTCGGCAGATTCGTACATTTTAAATTTTTCTAAGAATTTTCCAACAGTGTTATATGAAAAGATAGAAACATCATTAGACATGTTTTTATAAAACATTTTCATAGTCGGTCTATCCCAAGCAAGCATAACGCTGCCTGTCAAGAAATAATATAAAAATCCGACATAATCCTTAAATGAACCTTCTTGAGAATTTATTTTGCTCAAAATGGATTGAGATAAAATCATTCTCGGTCTTCCGGAAGTCAAAGGATTCATGCGAATTGCAGACTTGAATTCTTTTTCAGCAGATTGGTAATCCTGAGCCAACTGCATGAAATAACCCGTATAAAGATGAGCATCTCTATTTCTCGGAGAAAGAGAAATAGCCGTCTGACATTGTTCAATAGCAGTATCAACACTTATTTGACCTTGTTCCCACATAAGAGTAGCAAGGCGATAATATGTTTCAGGAATAGTTGGGTCATATTTAACCGCATCAACATAGTGTTCAATAGCTTCTTGCAAGTCGTTATTTCTTTGCCCCATAAGATATTTTTCGTGGGCAATTCTTGCTTTTTCTAATGAATTTTGTGCTTTTTCCTTATTCTCTCTATTGTTTGTGCCAATCATTGGCATTAAAACTTGTTCAGACATTTTGAAGCTCCAATATACTAGGTATGCATGTTCCATCGGACGAGGAAAATTTATCTTTAATACATGGAGCAAAATCTCATCTATTTGTACTAGATAAGTGGTGAAATATTATAATAAAAAATCCGCCAGATACAACACTGACGGATTTTTAAGATATTCTCATAAGAAATCTAATTATTTCTGCTTTGAAGTTTTGCCAAAAGTTGAAGAATTTCTACATACATCCAAACAATTGTAACCATCAAAGAAAATCCGAAAAACCATTCATAATCTTTGCTTACTCGCCCCTGAAATTGTTCCACAGTGTAAAAGTCAACAATCAAGTTGAAAGATGCGACAACTACACATATTACACTAAAACCTATTCCAATTGGGCTATTAGAAAAAATTTGAGGAATTGAGAGGTGAAATAAATTCAAGATAATTTGGAGAAAATAAATTCCAGCAAGTGCAAGTGTAGAATTGAAAATTACCATTCTGAACTTATCAGTACACTTTACGAGCTTTGTTTTATATAAAATAAACATGCCAAATAATGCAAATATTGTTCCCATTGCAGCTTGAGATGCAACTCCAGGAAACCTCATATTGAATACCGCTGAAATAAAACCGAGAAATAGACCTTCACACATTGCATATAGTGGGGTTGTGAGAATTAGAAATTTGTTTTTCGGTGCAAAACAAATAACAATTGCAAGAATAAAACCAGCAATAGTTCCACCTTGTCCTAACATTATTGCTTTATCTGCAAACCCTGCTAGGGCTAAGTACCAAGTGTAAGCAAAGGTTAAAGCCATAAATAATCCAAGCATGCAAGTTTTGATAATAGTACCATTTATTGTCATGGAAGAATCATTTTCAAGAGAATTAAATGAAGTTGACTTCAACACTCTTTCTTGTAAAACAGGATTAGACATATATATCACTCCCTTCAAAATATCACCTAATCACCAGACATATTAACATATAAAACAAAAATCTCAATTCCCTGATAAAAAATTTTTAAAAAAGTACTTTACAATAATTTTTTTTTGTTATACACTAAGGACATAATCCTCAGTAGCTCAATGGCGGAGCATTCGACTGTTAATCGAAGGGTTGCTGGTTCGAGTCCAGCCTGGGGAGTTTTTTCTATTATTAGGGCAAGAATCAGTTTCAAGCCCTTTTTTAATGCCTGTTTCAGAAGTTCGATTGTTGGCATTTTTTTGCACTAAATTGTACTGATTTTCTACTATTGTTTGGAATATCGGCTTTAGTTTTATATCAAAGTTTTTATCTTTATATGTGATTTCTTCTGAAATAATTTCCATGATTTTTCTTCTTTGTAGCAAATTTCCCTTTAAAAAATAATCATGCGCGTTGTCTGTAAAACTAAGCAGCGTGTCCGCTTTATCGTAAAATGCTTTATCAAGTTTATCAATTTCTTCCAGTTGAATTTTCAGTTTGTCTTTTTCAATTTGCAATTTATCATTTTGAGCTTTCCAAAAATCATGAGTTATAGCGTTGTCCAATTTGAGGGTAAACACTTCCTCTATCCTATTCTCCAATCTTGTTATTTGCTTGATAATATTATTTTTAACTTCTTTTGAATACCCATTTTTCTTTTCATGTACAAGTTTTAGCTCCTTCAAGATTCGCTCTCTAATATCTTGAGGAATCACTATCAATCGAATAATTTCTGCAAAAGTCTTATCAACAACTAATTCATTGATATAATCTCTTTTGCACTCGCCACCTTTATTACCAGTACAATGGTAATAAATATACTTACCTTTTTTAAATTCTGCCGTTAATCGACAGCCACAATGTGCACATCTTATTAATCCTGTATAAGCAAAGTCATAATTCTTTTTTCTAGCTTTATCAGGAGATAATAACCTATCTTGAACACTGTAAAAAAGTTCTTTACTGATTAGAGGTACGTGCTTTGCATTTTCATAGACTTTATCTTCAAATCTGAACACTCCTGTATAAAAAATGTTTTTTAGGATAAATTCAACAGTGGATTGTGGCACTCTTCTTCCGGAACTACTTCTAAATCCATCTTGGTAAAGTTTTGCGGTTAAACTTCTAAGAGAATATAATCCGCTGTCATATAAATTGAATGCTTGTTTTATATAAAAGGCACAATTATCATCTATAATGATTGTTTTTGAACCATCTTCTTTTGATATATTTTTGTACCCAATAGGAGCTTTATGCGGATATTCACCTAATTCTGCTTTCTGGCGTAACCCAGCAATTGTTCTGGCACCAATTACTTTTCTTTCATATTCTGCAAAACTCATACCAATATTTCGCATTAAATCACCTTCTATTGTATTCACATTTGCCTCGGTAGCTGATAAAAGTTTTATTCCTTGTTTCTCAAATAATGGTCGTAAAACACCGTGATAGTCCTCGGTATTCCTCGAGATTCTATCCAATCTCCATATAATAACAGCAGAAATTTTGTTTTTCTTTTTACTACAATACGCCATTAGTTCTTGAATTTCAGGCCTTTCAAGGTTTTTAGCAGATTTTCCTTCATCAACAAACACTTTTGCCACTGAATAACCTTGCTTTTCTGCAAACTCTATACACTGTCTTTTTTGATTATCAATACTAAAACCGTGTTTTGCTTGTTCTTCAGATGATACTCTTGCATAAACAACCGCTTTTTCCATGCATTCTACTCCCTTTTTTATATTAACTAATATTCATTTTCATTTCCAGAATTATTAACATTTGCTGCGTCATAAATCTCTTTTATTGCATTTACATAAGCAACAATCAATTCAAAACTTTTTCCAACAGAAA
>CALAWF010000049.1 GCA_937894665.1 uncultured bacterium
CATCTTCTTCTTTGAATTGGTTAACTTTTTTGTTAATGTATTCCATTACTTCTAGAGCGAATGCGCCATCTTCTGCTAAAGATTTTCCGTTATAAAGTTCTTGCAATTCATTCAATGCAGTAATACCGAATGAAGCTGTTGATGATTTCAAGATTGGTTTAATTTTATCGTGAAGTCCTAAGTGTCCGCCGTAGAATCCACCTTCGCAGAATCCTAATGGGTTGATAGACGCTCTCATTTCTCCAAGATAATCATAAGTTCTCTTGTGTAAGTTTCTAATCATTTCCATATAGTAATCAAGAACTTCGTAGAAATCTTTTCCTTCATGTTTAGCTTTTGCATAAATCATTGGAAGGTGAAGACTGATTGCACCAATGTTAAATCTACCTACAAATACCGGTTTATCATCTTTATCAGCAGGTTTCTTTCCGCCTCTTTCATACCAAGGTGATAAGAATGCTCTACAACCCATTGGAGAAATTACTCGTTTGTATTTTTTGTACATACTTGCGATGTAACCTTCACCTGTTAATGATAACCAGTCCGGGTACATTGTTTTTCTTGAACAATCAACACCTGCGTTGAATAAGTCTTCTAATTCGCCGCCTTTTCCGTGTAAGTTCTTATCATATAAGAACACGATTTTAGGGAATAATACCGGACGTTTGCAACCTTTTTTACCTTGTCCGCCTTTTCTTACGTCAAGCATAATTAAAGATGCAAGTTTTTCAAATCTGCCAGTGCCTAATCCCATTGTCATTGTGATAAATGGATAATCGCCACGGCTTGAAGCTACTGTGTTGAATTTGTATTCCCAACCTTGGAAACCATCGTGGAAATCTTTTTCAACATCTTTAAGTGCTTCTTGTTCAGCTCTTTCTTTTGCTACACCCATTTCCATATATTTTGCAACTTTTTTGTCAAAAGTTTTTTGAGCATATGGAGCAAGAATTTTATCAACTTCTGGAACAGTAAAACCACCATACTGTTGACTAGCTGCAGCCATTACAATATCACCGATAACATCAAAGGCAACTTCTAGAGTTTTTGGTTCGTTGTACCAAATATTACCCATTTCAAATCCGCCTTTTAATACGTTAGCAACATCGAATAAGCAGCAATTCATAGTATCTCTTCTTGCAGACATATCGTGGATGTAGATATATCCATCACGGATGGCCTGTAATTCAGGAACAGTTAAGAAGAATTTTTTGTATAATTCTTTATTTAACTGATTGAAAATTAAGGATCTTTTTGTAGAAACTAAAGCAGAATCAGAGTTTGAATTTTCTTTGTCGCCAATGTACATGATTTTTTGGCTTTCTTGATAAACCTTATCAAGCATGTTAACAAAGTCAATTTTATAATCTCTGTAGTTTCTGTAGCTTTTTGCAACTTTTGGATTCAAGTTTTCAAGAGCATTTTCAACGATGCAGTGCATTTTGAAAATTTCAATTTCTTGTTGTTTAGTTTCTAATACGCTTGAATTTACAAATCTGCAAATTTCATCAATTTCTTTTTCAGAAAATTCAACAAGCATTCTAGCTGCTGATTTTTTTACAGCAGATATAACTTTTTGAATATTGTAATCTTCCTTTGTTCCATCTTTTTTGATGATTTTAATATTGTTTAAATTTGGTCGAGAGGTAATACCTACGACTTTATTCATTGGGTTAATTGATTCCATTGATTTTGGTTTTGAAATCATTACTCCGTCAAACTTCTTTTCTGAACTACTTGTTGAATTAAGATTTACTACTTTTCCACTACTAAGATTCTGCATAACTATCTCCTTTTATTATAAAAAGGCAGAAATAGGATTATATATATAATATAATGACTATTTATTCTCCCAAATTCCTGTCTCGAGGCTGATTCCCCCAATTAAGTATTCCGACTGTAACGGTTGCGGACCAGTGGATGATTTTCACATCTCTTTCCTTATATTGTCATGTATATTCTACTATAAATTTTTTAGTCATGGAAGAACTTTTAATAAAAGTTAAACCTTTTGGTTGATAGATTTCTTAACAATTGTTATAATTCCTTCATAGCAAGGAATAGAGGGTTTTCGAATGAACGTGTTACATTCGTCGTATTTATGCGGTATTCGGAGAATTTTTTAGGGGCTAAATCGACTCCAAATTTTTCAGGATTTATTGTCCAAGGAGCTGCGGGTTCGTAGATAATTGGGATGAGATAATACTTTTCAACGTATTCAAATTTGATTTGCAAAAGTTTACAATATGCTTCTGATGCTTAATTGACAAGTGATATAATAGATTAAAGATTCTAAAAATCCTACTCTGAGGCTATTTTCAACTTTCTTGTATGGTTTAAAAATTGTTCCAACTACAAATTGGAGTAGTAAAATTTATCAATTTTCTTTGTATTCGATTTAAATTCAATAAACTTCATAATGACGAAGTCTTATAGAGTATCGGTATTTGCAATATTAACTTTTTCAAAACTTTTTTCTAGTGCGGATTGTGGCGTGTTCTCTTTTTTGAGGAGTTTATCAATTGTGAGATTTGATACATAAATTTCATCGCTGTTAGTTTTGTAGGCGATGTTTGTCGGAGTTTTGCCGTTTTTTAATTCTGAAAAAGGTATTCCTATCTTATTTAAAAGTTCTACAAATTTATTATATATATCAATGCTTTTCTTGGTGTTTTTAGAGCCGACAATTATAGCTTGTAAGTTTTCGTCTTTTAAATCAAGATGATTTCTCAAAAATATCAAGACGTTATTGAAAAAATGATTTGATTCTTGCATAGGAGATAAGTGCATAAGCATAGCTTCTTGTCCGTTTGTAATAAGGCAGGAGGAACAATCACAAATATTTGTAGTAAAGACGTCTTTTCCTAATTTGCTATCTTCAATTGTCCAAGGAAAACTGACAAATTTTTCCCGAGGAATTGTTGTTACAATGTTATTAAAATCCTTGCAGGTAACTGGTTTTATATGTGATGTAAAACTAACATCTGTCATTTGTAAATCCTTTCAAATAGGTAAAAGTTCGTAAAAACTAAAATTGCTAAAATGTAAAGGATTTTAAATAAAAAATTTTACTCAAAAAAAATGACCCTTTCGGGTCTTTTTAAATCTATCCTAATTCCTTAAATTAATGTGTTTCCTTTTTTTTCCTAAATTCCAACGATTCTTAATTCGTTATTCCTAATCCTTGAGCTATTTGTTAAGCTATAAAGTTTGTTCCAAATCTGTTTGCTCCGTGAAAGAAAGATTGTTTCATAATTTGTGATAATGTCTTTTTAACAACTTTTCTATCGCTTAATTCAACTTCTTTTAATGCTTTTGATGTATCTTTATATGCAGATGTAACGGCATCAGAAAATAATAGCACAGTAGCCATATCTTTTATCCTCTCTTAAACTTAAATCTTATTTAAACTTTTCTTTTTCTTTATTTATCTCTTACATATATATAAAAACTTTGTTCAAAAAATTATTGACTTTTTATATTCAAAATATATGCGTTTTGTTACATAAGTTTACAATTGGGCGAATTTATTAAAGTATAACTGCAAATGTGCCGATAAATAAAATATCTAAAAGTTATGAAAGGAACAAGCAAGCAATGGGAATGTCAGCATCACAAGGGCGTTTATTATCAATAACAGCTCGATTGACATCAAATGAATATGAATCTCAACAGATTTCTAATGCTAAGATGAGATTATCAACTCAGTCAGAAGAAGCTAGTGCTGAATATATTGCTGCGTTGAATACTCAACAGCTTCAATACGTAACTTATGATGCTAAAGGAAATCAAACAACTCAAAAATTGTCTGTTGGGGCTATGTATCAATATAATGATATGAAAAATCAATATATTGTTTCTAATTCTGCCGGTCAAGCTCTTATTTCAGGCGAAGATGCTGAAAAGTTCCAAAGTGCAAATAATCTTGATGAATTTCTTCAATCTTACGGATTGAAAAAACAATGGAAAACATCAACTTTAGAAGAAAATTATAATAAACTTCAAAGCGAAGAATTTAAAGCTATTGAATCAGAATGGAATGCTGAAAAAGAAAAATATAGCCAAGCTGAGTTTGATTCTACTACTGGTGAAATGTACACTGCAGAATATGATGAAAATAGAAATATCATTGCTTATTTAGATAAAGATGGTAATAAATATACTGCGGATAAAGATGAAGAGGGCAAGTTCTCATTTACCAAAGATGGTAAAACAACTTCTTTCAATTCAAAAAATTTGATTTCTTCAGAACAACAATGGGCAAATGAAAAATCTTCTGCAAGTAGAGAATATTCAAATGCTTTAGCTAAATATCAAGAAGCTCAAGATAAAAATGCAAACGGCTTAAATATCAAATTAGATGATTATATCTCTGCTGCTGCAACTGCAAAAGCTAAATATACTTCTTGTATTACAAAAGATAATTGGTTAGCTGCTCGTGCATCATATCCATATACCGGAATGTCATCTAGTACAAATGATGCCGGAGAAAAAGAATATTCTTACAGCTATGATTTCAATAACGCTTCAGATATTTGTAAGAAGATGTCTGAATATGATGAAGTTGTTGCTGAATTTAATTCAGAAGCGGCTGATTACGGTACAAATATGGAAGATTTATACACATATGAAGACCAATCAAAAGCTCAATGGTACACTAATTTGTGGTACAGGTTGAACGGTTCATCTACTGAAAAATCTAAACAAGGTGAACTTGGTTCAAATTATTCAAAAATTGATTCAAAATTGTTATCAAGCACAACTTGGTTACAAGATGCAATTTTGCAAGGTGCAGTTACTATTGAAATCGCTTCAACTAAAAATCCTTCATCAAAAATAAATGAAGATAATCCGACTGTAAGTGATTTAACAGGTATTACTTGGTCTTCAACTATTTATACTTCTTGTACTGATTTTACTCAAAGTGATGATGACCAAGCAATCTCAAGAGCAGAAGCAGAGTATGAACGTAAAACTAAAGAAATTAGTGATAAAGATCAAAAATATCAAAATAAAATCAAACTTTTAGAAACAGAACATTCATCATTACAAACGGAATATGAATCAGTTCAAAATGCGATGAATAAAAATATTGAAAGATCATTCAAAGTATTTTCATAAAATAAGTTTTTTCAAAACCTATACTATTTTAATTTTTCCCCTACAATTTTTATTCCCTCCACTTTATAGTATAATCAAAGCTATCAAATGGAGGTTTTTATTATGCACAGAATTACATTAATTAATGGCGATGGTATAGGTCCGGAAATTTCTCAGAGTGTTATGGATATTATTAAGGCTTCCGGGTTAGAGATTGATTGGGATATTCAGACTGCCGGAGCCGATGTGATTGAACAAGAAGGAACTCCTTTGCCAAAACGTGTTCTTGATTCTGTGCGAAAAAATAAAGTTGCTCTGAAAGCTCCTGTTACAACTCCAATTGGAAAAGGTTTTCGTTCTGTGAATGTTCAGTTGAGAAAAGAGTTAGATTTGTTTGCAAATTTAAGACCTTGCAAAAATCTTCCGGGGGTTAAAACAAGATTTGATGGTGTTAATTTGGTTGTTGTAAGGGAAAACACCGAAGATTTATATGCCGGAGTTGAAAAACAAATTGATGATGATACTGCTCATAGCATAAAAATTATTACAAGAGGGGCTTCCGAAAGAATTTGTAAGTTTGCTTTTGATTATGCTGTTAAAAATGACAGGCATGAAGTTTGTTGTGTTACAAAGGCAAATATCATGAAATTGTCTGACGGTTTATTTTTAGAATGTTTTAGAAAAATTTCTCAGGATTATCCGCAAATTAAACCAAGAGAAATTTTAGTAGATAATTTGTGTATGCAGTTAGTTCAAGCCCCAACCAGATTTGATGTTTTAGTTTTACCTAATTTGTATGGTGATATAGTTTCAGATTTAACTGCGGGATTGATTGGAGGACTTGGAGTTGCCCAAGGTGCAAATATTGGTTTAGATTGTGCGGTATTTGAACCTGTTCATGGTTCTGCTCCTGATATAAAAGGTCAAAATAAGGCTAATCCAACGGCTTTACTTTTGTCTGCAGTTGAAATGTTGAAATACATTGGTGAAAAAACATATGCCGTGAAAATTGAAAAAGCCTTGTTTAAAACTCTTTCAGAAGGATTTAAGACTTCTGACTTAGGCGGTAATCTTTCTACTACAGAATTTACTCAAAAAGTTATTGAGAATTTGTAGGAAAGTCTATAAGTCAATAAGTTTATAACAGAAGGGCTTTAAGAGACTATGACACTAAGGCACTAAGTTCGTTATGTAATTAATCCGTCATTCTGAGGGATAAACGGTTGAATTAGTGATATTATTTAGCAAATTTACCCGAAGAATCTCTAACTAAACAAATTTGGTCATTCTGAGCGAAGCGAAGAATCCAGCTATTTTTTTCGAATGCGAACCGTTGAACTCATCAGGGGTGAGGAAAATTTGCAATGTAAAGAACTTATTCCCTTATTTCCATATTCCTGATTGCCTTTTATAATTTTATAGCTGACATTCTCAAAAGCAGGTCGGCTTTACTAAGCCGACATAAATAATGTATGAGCTTATTTTCTCTTCCAAAGAGCATCAGGAATTTGCCAACTGTTTGATGCAATCATTTGCAAACAAAAATATCCATCCCCTCGTAAGCAGTTTGTATTTACTTCTGCTTGGGTTTTGTTATGTCCCGCAGGTACCAGTCCGTCATCATTCCAAACTAATATAAATATATCTTTTCCCATTTTGTTTGGTTTTTTGTCGCCATTGGCATCAAAGTAAAAAGTTAGTCCATCACTATCTGTTGTAATCCCAAAGGATTCCATATCTCCTGCGGTATTCCCATCAATATTGAACATTGAACCGTTTGCAATTTTGAAGGTTACAATATTTCCGCCGAT
>CALAWF010000050.1 GCA_937894665.1 uncultured bacterium
TCTTATGAAAACGGGTTGAGATTTCCTTCTTTAGAGGTTTTAATTCAACTTGCTTATGTGTTTAATGTTACTACTGATTATTTACTTGGAGTGAACAAAAAACACGTTCTTGATGTGTCTGAGCTTACCCCTTCTCAAATTGAGGTGGTAAATAAACTTATTGAAGAATTTAAAAAATAGTTATATAGAAATTTGCTAATTGTTGGTCAAATTTTTGATATAAAATTAGCTGGATTGCTTCGCATCCGCTCGCAATGACCGAGTTTGAAAAGATTTTACGCCTCCGTCATTCTGAGGGATGAACTGTTGAGTATGTAATATTATTTTGCAATTTACCCGAAGAATCTCTGACTGAACGCAAGATAATCAGCACTGTCATGTTGAGGGTCGAACTATTGTGTAGTGCTTTGCAACAACTTTCTAAATCTCTTGCGATAAAAATTAAATAATGATAAAGTATTATCAAGGAGAAGAAGAGAGATGGAAGATAATACGCAAGAAGTTATTTTTGACGAATCTAAAACAAATTTTTTGAAAATTGATACTCCAATTGGAAAGTTGAAATTTTTTGTTAATTCTGTGATTATTTTTATTACTCAAATTATTATTCTCTTCGGAATATATTGTGTAGGTTCAAATTTTCATGTCAGTCCTTCTCTATATTGGTTTACGTTTGCAGTATTTATATTCTTTTTCTATTTGTTTTTAGTAAGTTATGCAAAAAGATTATGGGATATTTTAGGTAATAAAAGGTTTGCTATAATTGTTTCAATTATACTTATGATGTTAAATTTTATAGTATATTATTCTTCTGTTGTTTCTTTTATAGCAAGTTTTGTAGCATTTTTAGCCTTACTTTTTATTCCGGGAAAGTTGATTAAGAAGTCTGAATAGTTTTGGTAGATTTTAATTATGAATAAAATTTTTAAAAATAGTATAATTGTTTTGGCTGGTTTGATGATTGGTGCAATGCCGGTGTTGGCGTTGGATTTAGATTTGTCAGTGGATGAAGAAATTAAGAAAAAATATGACACTTCAAAACTTCAATATGATGTATTGCCGGCGTTGCCAAAAGTTGATTCTACAAAATCAACGACCTCTCAAACGCCTTCAAAGCCCACAATAAATTCTACTTCTACTACGACAGTAAATGTGCCTAAATCAACCCCGACTTATACTGTTGAAACTCCAAATGTAACAAATGCAGATTTAAAAAATGCGATAAAAATTCCTGCGGGTACGAAATTTCAAGTTCATTCTGACCAAAAAATTTCTGACTGGTTGAGAGCTGGAAATACTTTAGGTTTTACGACTTATGCACCTGTTTACAAGTCATATATTTCAATTCCAACCGGTACAAAAATTTACGGTAAGATTGAAAAAGTTCACCGTCCACAAAAAACAGGCAATGGCGGACTTGTTGTAATCAGAATTACAAGCATAATTTATAACGGTAAAAGTGTTTCTGTAAATGGTAAGATTACAAAAGCGGATTCAAAACATATTTATTTGAATAACATCAAAGGGCAACATCAATATTGGAAAAATGTAGGCAAACAAATTGATAAGGGCGAGGCTTTTTACAAAAAGACACGCCAAACTTCGACCAAACTTGCTAATAATCCGCTTGGTGTAATCATTTCTCCTATCCCGACAATTGTTGGTTTTGTTGGTTATACAGGGGCAACAATTTTATCTCCATTAACGGCACTAACTTCTACAGGAGGTAGTTTAACTATTCCTGCGGGTAGTTCATTTGAGGTAATATTAATTGAAAATGCTTATATCAACTAAGGCTAATGTTTAGTAATTGTTTACTTTTTCAGTAACGTAAACTTCTGCTAGTTTACCTGATTTGTTGTTTTTGAAACGAATTTCCTTACGCATGGGTTCTTTTGGTTTGAACTCATCTTTTTGATAGCCATACAAAAATTTCATGAACTCTTTACTATACATACTAAACACCTGCCTAATTTAAAACTTCACACATATATAATAAAACACAAATAATAAAAATATTGCTAATTGTGTAGAAATTGTTACAAAGTTAGTAGTTCTAATATTATCCTGTCGAATAAGTAATTTTGCTAATGTTTTCAATTATCCGAAAAGTACATAATTTGGTATATGTTTGTTTTTTAAATAAAACTTTTGTTTATTTTAAACAAAACTCACACTAAACAAGGAGGTAAAAATGTCAATTAAAAAACTAACTGTGGCAGCTGCGATTGCCGTTGGAATAGCTACGTGTTCCTTGACTCCAGCAATGGCAGCTTGCCCGTGCAATACGAAAGCACCTGATGAGGCTCTTCCTGTTGTAACCGGTCCAGCATGTCCTGTTGCAACACCGCAGCCACAAACTTGTACAAAATGTAAGAAAAATTTGCCTGATTGTGAATGCAAGAAAAAACAACCTTGCCCAATCAAAAAACAAGATCCATGTCCGGAGAAAAAGAAACCTGATTGCGGTTGCCCTGATGAAATAAGCTGTGATAAACCGGCTGTTCCATCAACTGCTCTTTGTCCTCAAACAGGTAAGCCTGATAGTGCTGAAATGAAACAGGTTTATGGTTATCCGCAAGCTATTTACGGTACAAATAATTATGTAGGTGAACCTGCAAATTCTATCTTCTCGACAGAAAAAGCAATGAAAGGTTGTCCAGCAAGTAGAATGTCTTCAAATATAAATGGTGCAACTGTTGCAACTGATGGTCAAATGACAGGTGCAGCATCTCAAATGCCATGTTTGAATGAATGTCCAAATAAATATAACGGTATAACTATCGATAGAAACGATAGAAAAATGGATGGAAATTCTTGCCCTATTGATATTCAGACCAAAAATTCAATAAATGCGGTTAAGAAAACTTTAATTCCATACGAAATTCCACAACAAATCCAAAATATTACAGGAGGTGCGGCTTCTCTAGATGGATGTCAGTTCCCTGATGTTCCAAATAGTCATTGGGCAGCTTGTGATATTGACAAGTTAGCAATAAATGATGTCGTAGTTGGTTATCCTGATGGATTTTTCAAACCAAATAGAAACATTTCTCGTGCAGAATTTGCAACAATGTTGGTTAAAGGTTTCAATTTAGATTGTGATTTGTCAAGAAATACAATGTTTTCTGATGTATCAAAATCAAATTGGGCTAACCCTGCAATTGCAAAAGCCGTGGATGAAGACTTGATGAAAGGTTATCCAAATAGAACTTTCCGTCCTCAAGCTCCTGTAACTCGTGTTGAAGCATTAACTTCAATTGCGAAAGGTATGACTTGTGATATTGATAAGTGCAAAGCCGATGAAATCTTGAGTAAATACTCTGATGGAAACAAAGTTCCAGAATGGGCAAGAATTCCTGTTGCAAAATCATTGGATAGCGGTGCATTAAAAGATTCTCCAACTCCAAATATGATTATGCCTAACAAGGATGCTTCACGTGCAGATATTGCTTCAATGATGCAAACAGTTCGTGTAGCTTTGGGTTACGACACAAATCCAAAAACTGCAAATACAATTTGTCCTGCTTGTCCTGTAGATAAAAATGCGTTAATTGAACACGAAGAAATCGTTAAAATTCCGACATTGAAATTATCTATGATAGACCAAGTTACCGCAAAATCTT
>CALAWF010000051.1 GCA_937894665.1 uncultured bacterium
GGTTTGGGATACTCAAGGACTATCTAACCAAGAAGTTTGTAAAATAAGGTTATTAACTGCAAATCAAGATTTTAGAGGTTCAAGAAATTTTCAAGAGTTAGCACAAATATATAAAAATGATCCTTTGATATTTGATGAATATAATATTCAGGATTCTCCAGAAGATTTTGTTAACAATATTAATACCGCATCATTGTCTCAAAATGATAAAAGGATTAATTTTGCAAAAAATATATCTAAATTTTTAATTGAACATAAATCAACACCTTATTCAATTATCTCTTCTTTTAATAATGATGTAGCATTATTTCGCAAACAGCTAATTAATTCTAATTCTGGTTATGGCAATAAGAAAGCTGACATGTTTATAAGAGATATGGTTGTTTTGGGAATATGGAAAGATGTTATTAATTTTGACAAAATAGATGTTGCAAGTGATATTAATACTATTCGCGTTGCTCTAAAAACAGGAATATTAAAAAGTGCAATCCCTTTAGTATCTAGTTTTTTAGATATTTTTTGTTATCAATATGGATATGTTGATGAAATGAACGCATTAGCTTGGAGAAAGGTATGGGAAAAATGGAATTTATTATATCCGACAGAGAGTGTTAAAAGTCCATGTTTATTAGATTATTTTATTTATAATGTTATTGGAAAACAATTCTGTAAAGAAATATTATATTATTATTCTTGCGAAAACGGACATAATTTTAAATGGCATTCTGCAAGAAAGAAATATTGTGAAGTTTGTCATAAAGAGGGAAATAGAAATATATTAGCAAAATGTGTAAAGAAAACATTGCCATGTAATGACCCAAATGGAAGTATTGCAATAAGTAAAACTCAGTTTGTTTCATCTAATATTGCAAGTCCAAACTATGAACAATGTCCTTTTTATAGAATTTGTATAGAAAATGGTAACAATAATCTTATGCCCCCAAAATCAATAAGTATTTTAGGTCAAACTGGTTGGACATCTGCATATTCAGAAAAGGGTTCTGGTGGCGGTGGATTAATGGCTTAATTATTGAGGTGCTTATGAAAAGAAATTTTAATGAATGGTTATCAACTTTTAGACCATGTATTGCTGACTACTGCTATTATGTAGATTTTGATAAAGTTAACAAAAATGTTGATAATATCAAAGTAGAATTAAATATTTTGAATTCCCTTATTGGTTCAAAAAATATTGAAAAAGATTTTGAAGATATTATTAGGAAATATCCTGAAACTTTAAAATGTATTCCACTTCTTTTAGCGGTTCGTTCAAATGAAATTTCTGTTACAGATGCTGATGGTGATTACAATTTTTCTTTTGATAAATGTAATTATAGTATTGAAGAATATAAAATGTTTATGAGGAAAACTAAACTTTTTGATTTATTAGAAAATCATATTGTAAGTAATTTGGTTGATTATGCAACTGGAGTAGAAACAGGATTAGACAGTAATGGTCGTAAAAATCGTGGTGGTCATTTAATGGAAAACCTTGTTGAAAGTTTTATTCAAAAAGCTGGTTTTATAAAAGGGCAAAATTATTTTAAAGAAATGTATATCCATGAAATTGAAGAAAAATGGAATGTAAATTTATCTGCAATTTCAAATCAAGGAAAAATGGAAAAACGTTTTGATTTTGTCATAAAAACTGCTAATCAAATCTATGTAATTGAAACTAATTTTTATTCAAGTGGCGGTTCAAAATTAAACGAAACAGCAAGAAGCTATAAAACCTTAGCACAAGAAGTTGCAACAATTGATGGAGTAACTTTTGTATGGTTTACAGATGGTTGTGGATGGAATAGTGCTAGACATAATTTAGAAGAAACTTTTGATGTTTTGGATACAGTCTATAATATCCAAAATCTAGAAAATAACATTTTAGAGAATTTATAATAAAATATCATATAAATTTTATTGTTTATAAACTAAAAATGACCATTTACCTTTTATTACCTTATATAGCAGAATGGCTTGTATTTTTCTATATTGGTGTCTAAAATAAAAATACAGATATTAGGTTTTTACTTAACATCAGGCAAAATGTAGCAAATTTTACAATGAAAAGGTTGAAGTTGAATAGAAAACGAAAAATAAGATTATTAAAACAACATAAAAATATAATTGAATCATGAAGCCGTCAATGACGGCTTCTTTTTATTGTAAAAAAAATTAAAGGAGAAGTTAATTTATTATGATTGAAACGTATGAAGAAATGAGAATTAGGCAACAACAAGAGTATAATAAATTTACAATCGGTTGTGTATTTTTTGCATACTCGAAAGAACAATTTAAAAGTGGTATGCAATCTATTGGTTTAAAGCCCTCAGAAAAAGACAAAATTTTTAATTTTGAAAAAGGTGCATTTATTTTAAAAAGTAAGTTGGAAGAGCAAACAAAATTATTTAAAAAGTTTATAGAAGAACGCCAACAAGCTATTGATAATGATAAAGATGGGACAGGGTTTATTGCAACTATGTTTTTGTATGAATTAAACAATCATGAATGCGGATATACTGGGAATATTCATCCTGCTTTGGACACTCTTGATTTAACAATAGATGAAATTAGAACTAATCCAAAGTTATTGAATGGTTTGAAAATTGCGTTGATAAAAATATTCGGTAAAGCACTAAGCGAAGTAGGATATATTGATAAATAAAATTATGAAAGGATTTTAATGACAACATATGCATATTTAAGGGTTAGTACAATTGAACAAAATACAGAAAAAAACAAAATTGATGTTTTGAAGTTTGCTAATGACAAAAAACTAGGAAACGTGAATTTTATAGAAGAACAAATTTCAGGGAAGGCAAATTTTAAAGAACGCCAACTTGGAAATTTATTAAACAAAATGCAGAAAAATGATATATTGATTGTGCCGGAACTATCAAGAATAGCACGTTCAATTACACAAATTTTTGAGGTTATTGATATAACAAAACAAAAGGGGATTATACTATATTCAATAAAAGAAAATTTTTCTAACAATGATAAAAGTATAACAGCAACAGTTACAACAACAGTATTCGCACTAATTGCACAAATCGAGCGAGATTTGATAAGTTTACGAACGAGAGAGGCTTTACAAGCAAAAAAAGCAATGGGAATAAAACTTGGAAGACCAAAAGGAAAAGGGAAATCAAAACTTGATGCCTACAAAGATGAAATATTTAAACTCGTCAAATTGAAAGTTCCGAAAACAATTATTGCCAAGCAATATAATACTTCCGTTATAAACTTGTATAATTTTTTGAATTATTATCAAAAACAGGAAAAACTATGTAATGAAAAATGAAATAAGGGTTAAATCAACAAGTTTTGAGGTCAATAAATTGATAACAACAACTCAATTTTTCTCAAATATTAAATTAACCATATCTGCAAGACTGGTTCTTCGTTGCATTGTAGATTTTTGGAATTTTAAACTTTGTTGTTCTTATCCAACACAAAAAACGATAGCAAAATGCACAGGTTTAACAGAAGTTGCCGTTGGAAATGCTGTAAAAGAGCTTGATTTAAAAGGAATTATAGAAAAGAAGAAAATTAGAAAACGAATTTATTATTACTTTACCCTAAAATTTTTAGGGTATCTGAATCTCTTACCGAAAATTATTTATAT
>CALAWF010000052.1 GCA_937894665.1 uncultured bacterium
TAGGGTGAGGTGTTTAACTGAACAAAAACAGTCAGAGATTCTTCGTTCAAGTTCTGCTGATTTGTTACAATCCGACTGCTTATCACTCAGAATGACGAATGCGATTAATAATCATAACGAATGCCGTCATCCTGAGCGAAGCGAAGGATCTCTTACCGAACACATAGGCAATTTCCCCTCTCCAAGGGCAGAATGGGTAGGGGAGAGGGTTTTACCTTTTGCGACGCTTGCTGTTCATGACATAATTAAAAAATCAGCATTCACTCTTACAGAAGTCCTAATAACCCTTGGCGTAATTGGTGTTGTTGCTGCAATTACTATTCCTAGTTTAATGGCTTCAACTCAAGAAGCTACACTTGTTCCAAAAGTAAAAAAGACTTATTCAGAACTAGCTCAAGCCTTGAAATTAGCTTCAAATGATTATGATACTCCTGGGGATTTTTCTTTGATATTCGAAGAAGGTAAAAACTCTGCACAAGTAACGAAAGAACTGGCTTCTTATTTTAGAGGAGCGAGGTATTGTGATGCAGGTTCAAATGCTAAAGGTTGTTCTGATTTGAATTATAAAATTAAATATGCGTCTTTAATTAAAAATGGAAATTCAAATACCGCAGCTCAATCTTCTCAACTCGTAAATTCTCCAAGAATTGTATTGATGAATGGTGTTGTTATTGCTATTACTTCCCAAGGTCATGGGTGCGGAGATTATGAAGCAACAGGTGCAATTCTAAGTAACGGTGTTAATACAGGTAAAAACTGGCATCAAATTAGGTCTAATTGTGGGGAAATATTTTTTGATGTAAATGGTCCTAAGCGTCCAAATCAATTTGGTGTTGATGCGTATGGTATCAATGTATATCAAACCTCTATTGGGTTTAATTATTGGAGTGCGTTTGGAACTGATTCATTAAGAAATATTTTGAATAATACCAAACATCCTTTTAAGTATTCTAAATATTCTGATAATCAGGAATTTGAATGGTAAAAAAGGTTGCCTTTGTGAGGCAACCTTTGGGATTAGAATTTTATTTTCCTAAAGCGTTAGCTTTTTGTGTTGTTTTGTCGATTACATCATAGAATAATTTGTCAGAATGCCCTTCTTTCATTTCACAAATTCCAACGAATGTACAACCTCCTTTAGTTGCAACGTTATCAATTAGAGTTTGAACAGGTGTTTCCCCTCTATTGAAAATCATTTGAGCTGAGCCTAGGGCTGTTTGAGTTGCCAGAGTTAATGATTTTTCGTAATCAAGACCTAATTTCTCTCCGGCTCTTGCCATATCTTCAATAACTTGATAGAAAAATGCAGGTCCGGATCCGGAAATTGCTGTAACTATGTCCATTTGTGATTCTTCTACTGTTATACATTTGCCAAGAGATGTTAAAAGTCCTTCAATCAATGTCAAATCTTCATCTGTAGCCTTGGAGCCTTTGCAAACTCCGAACATTCCAAGTTTTACTAATGCCGGAGTGTTTGGCATAATTCTGATTACTCTAGTGTTATCTAAAATGTTTTCAATCTTTTGTGTTGAAACCCCGGCTGCGATTGAAACTAAAAGTGTTTCAGGTTTTAATGCTGATTTGATTTCATTCAAAACATCTACTACGCAGTTTGGTTTTGTTGCAATGAATACAATGTCAGAAGTTTCAACAAGTTTTTTGTTGTCATGCAAAACTTCTATGCCAAGTCTTTCGGATGCTTGTTTTGCAACTTCTTCTGTTACTTCTGAACCTTTAACGGTGTAATTTTCTCCTTCTTTAGATGCTAAAATTCCGCTTATAATAGCACTTGCCATCTTTCCACAGCCAATAAATCCGATATTTCTCTTCATAATATTTAACCATTCCCTTCTTATTTGTTGACTATTTGCTTTGTTTCCTGTAACATTTGAATTATACGACAAATAAATAGTAAAAGGAAATAAAAAAATGAGACGTACACTAGAAGGAACAAAAAGAAAAAGACAAAACGTAAGTGGCTTCAGAGCTAGAATGTCAACACCTGGTGGTAGAGAAGTTATCAACAGGCGTAGAGCTAGAGGACGCCACAAATTGTCTATCACAGCTAAAAAACGTGCTTAATTGTGCATTTGCTAATCTCTAGTATTTTATTAAGTTTGAGAAAAGCTATAAATGTTACCGAAGCAGTATCGTTTGAAAAAAAAATCCGCTTTCAAAGCGACATATAAAGTTAAAAACTCCTCCCGTATGGGTGGAGTAACTTTGTTTGCGGGTGTTTTAAAAAAAGGTGATGCCCCAACAAAAGTTGGATTTGTCGTAAGTAAAAAGGTTCACAAACGGGCTGTAAAGCGTAACCGTTTGAAACGGTTGATGAGGGAGAGTTATCGTCTTTTGTTAAAAGAAGGCAAGTTAGGTGATTCTCAAAAATACATGTCTTTAGTGTTTATGGGTTCAGACAAGGCTCTTGGAAAGAGTTTTTCCGAAATTAAAAATAGTATTTCAAAAATGTTAGAAAGGATTTAGGATTGGTTCTTGAGGGCATGTATGTTGAAAATATTATGATGCACTCTGAAACAAGGGTCTATCCGACTGAACCGCAAATTACAGCAGGTTTGATTTTGGGTTCTCAGGCTTTTTATAGATATTCCCTTCGTGAATCTACTTATCCAACATTATCTCTTGTTGATACTTTGACTGATGGAGAAGGAAATATGATTCCCCCTGGGCATTATGAGTTGGCTTTATCTGATGAGCGTGATTTTTTGATTTTGATGCAATCTAAAAAGCCTATTGCTTTGATTCCAGTTTTCAAAGTTGAAGTTGATATGTCGCAGTACTCTCAAGTTCGGGATAACGAGGCTCTAAAACAACAAAAAAAACAAGAAAAAGAGGTTGCCAAGACTAATAAAAAGCGGGAAAAAGTGGGTATGCCTCCAATTTCTAAAGAAGATGATATTTATCAAGAAGCAGAAATTGAATATGTAAGAGATTTAGGGGGATATTATTTGATTAAGTACGAGCGTGGTGATGTTCGTGCTTGGGGTGCCGTAAAGGGCTAAAACTTGCAGTTTAAAATATCTTCAACTTTAACCTCAAGTGCTTCTGCTATAGAGTAAAGTGTTTTAATTTTGACATTATTAAGCCCTCTTTCGAGAGTGCTTATTGAATTCATGTTCAAATTGGCCCTGAAAGCAAGTTCTTCTTGTGAAATTCCTTTTTTCATTCTGATATATCTGACACTTTGCCCAATTTTAAATAAAAGTTCGTCTTTCATCCCTTAATTGTATAATCTTGACATTTTCTAATCTAACTAATAAAATATTATTATTCATAGTAAACTATTAAAAATAAATCTAAAATAGTAAGTTGGAGGGTTGCTAGTGTTTTTATTTAAAAGATTAAAAGGTTTCACTTTAGTCGAAGTTTTGATTACTCTTGGAATTATAGGAGTTGTTGCAGCGATAACTATTCCTTCTTTAATTTCCAAGGTGCAAAAATCTCAAATTGAGGCACAAGTAAAAGAAAATTATTCTAACATCGCTCAGGCTATGCGGATGGCACAAGCTGATGATGCAGAGGCTTTACCTGTAAAAGCTAACAGTACTCAAGGAATGAAAGAATGGTTTAATAATTTTTTAGCACCATATATGAAAGTTGAACAAACTTGTTACCAAACAGCTGGTTGCTGGCATAAACGTGGAGTTGTGAAAACTTTGAGTCATTCCACTCCTGCTTTCGAAACTTCTGTTGGAATAAATGACAGTACGATTGGCTGGGGAACAATGACTTTTAGAACTGCAAAAGGTGCATATTTCGATTTAGATGGTTCTGGCGTTGGAAATTCTAGAGGATTATTTCCTCTTTCCATTTCTTCTTTTACTTCATCT
>CALAWF010000053.1 GCA_937894665.1 uncultured bacterium
TTTATTTCGATGAAAAAAGAAAAAGTAGAACCGAAAAAGAAAAACACGAATGACCGAATCTCTCGAGTCATCAGGGGCAATGCTCCCCCCGAACACCTTATCCAAATTACGTCATACTGAGCGAAGCGAAGTATCTCTGACAGAGCGTACTGATAGAGATTCTTCGGGTAAATATGTAAAATTTTATTCACCTTTCTTTTATCTATCCCTCAGAATGACGCACATAAAGACCTCAGTGCCTATTTAACGAACTTATTCCCCTATTCCCCTGTTCCTTATTGCCTTTATCCCGCAAGACTTATCAACTTATAGACTTTTAACTTTTTATGATACAATATTTTCATAAGAGAAAGGGTATTAACTTGATTAGATTTCTTGGGGCTTGTGTCCAAAATTTAATAGAATGTATTAAGTACATTTTTAGCGGGAATGTAAGGCTTAGAACAGTTATTTCGCAAGCTGCAGCAATAAGTTATGACTCTTTACCAATCTCTTTAGTTATTGCATTTATTTCAGCCGCTGTTATCGCAATTCAAGTTTCTAAAGAATTTTTGATGACCGGTGCAGAAGCATACATTGGCGGTACTATCGCCGTTGTTATGATTCGTGAAATTGCTCCCGGATTTGTTGCTTTGGCTATCGGTGCCAGAGCGGGTACTGCAATATCTGCTGAAATTGCTAATATGCAAGTTACATCACAAGTTGATGCAATCAAGACTTTAAAAATCAGCCCTGTCGGTTATTATTTTGCACCTAGAATTATATCAGCTGCAATCACTGTTCCAATGGTTGTTTTAATTGCGGAATTTGTCGGGATTTTAGGCGGAATGTTTGTTTCTCTAGAAACAATCAATCTTCACCCCGCAAGATATATGGCATCTGCTTGGGCATGGATGGCAACAAAAGATATTTATATCAGCTTGCTCAAGGCATGTATTTTTGGCGGACTAATTGCTTTAGTTTGTGCCTCAAAAGGTTATGAAACAAGGGGGGGGGCAAAAGAAGTCGGAACTTCAACTACTCAAGCTGCAATCCTTTCAACTATTTATATGTTGGTTGCAGACTTTTTGATTAACTTGTTGTTCTATATTTCTTAGAACTCTTATTCCCTCTCTATTTTGGCGAATTTGTTATATTTTGTCGTTTGATATATAATGCCATGTATAAAATTGAAAACTGAAAGGATATGGATATGAATACAGTAGTTGTTGTTGGCAGAGTTGGAAGAGATGCTTCTGAAAACTTTAATGCTTACGATTCAGGCAAGACAAAGGCTTCTTTTTCTGTTGCAGTAAACAGATGGGATACAAAAACTAAATCAGAAGTTACTGATTGGTTTAATATTGAAGTTTGGGATAAACAAGCTGAATTTGCAGCAGAATATATTAAAAAAGGAAGACTTGTTGCTATCGATGGTAGAATTGCAAACAGACGTTGGGTTGATAAACAAACTAACAATGAAAGAGAATCTTTCTATGTTATTGCAAACAACATTAGATTATTAGGTTCAAAAAGGGACGCTGAAACAGAAGCTGTATTATGATTATAAATTCTAACACTGTCGGCATCATTGCAGACGATTTGACTGGGGCAAACGATACAGCCTTGCAGTTTGAATTGAATGGTGCCGATACAAACATTTTACTGAATAACGAAATTCAAAAGACACAAACTAATCCATCTCAAGCATGGGCGATTTCGACTGAGTCAAGAAATGTTTCACCTCAAGAAGCATTTGAAAAAGTTAAAAATGCGGCTCAATTGTTTGTGAATGAAATTAATCCGGATTTCTTCTATAAAAAAATCGACTCAACAGTAAGAGGAAATATTGCGGTTGAAGTTTTGTCTTTGCTTCAAGTTTTGGAATGGGATGCTGCGATTGTAATGCCTGCTTTTCCACAAGAAGGAAGGATCACTGTTGGCGGATACCACTTGTTAAAAGGTGTTCCAATTGAAAGAACCGAAATGGCAAGAGATCCACATTCGCCAATTACTGAATCTCACCTTCCAACAATGTTGAAGGCTCAACTTGGAGAAAATTTGGGGGATTTAGTTGGAGAAATAGGATTGAAAACCATTTTAGACGGTGCAGGTCCAATTTTGATGACTTTGAATGATTTAATTTCAAAAGGTAAAAAAATTATTATTGCGGATTCTACTTCTACAACCGACTTGGAACAAATCGTGCTTGCTATGCAAAAATCTAATTATAAAATTTTGCCTGTTGGAACAGCCGCAGCTGCAAAAGTTCTAAGTAACGAATGGTTTCCACAAGATGAGGAAGAAGAAGTTCTTCCTGTAAAACTTCCAACCTTACCAAAATTTATTGTTTCCGGAAGTGCAACTCACATTACTGCAAACCAAATAGAAAAACTTGAACAAAATGAAAACTATGAAGAAAACTGTTTGATTATTGAACTCAATATGAATACTGTTCTTTCCGGAGTTGAAGAGAGTTTAGTTGATAGAATTGTTTCAAATCTAGGAAGTAACAATATTGTGTTGGTTCATACTTCAAAATTACTCAAAAATTTTGATGGCTTTTCTGAAGATACAATCAAAGCCGATTTAACAAAATCCGGTCTTGCAAATGTTATTACTGATTTCCTTTCAGATTTAGCAAAACGAGTTTTGGAAAAGAAAAAGGCTATTCTTGTTACACTTGGTGGTGAAACATCTTACAAATGTTGTAACGCAATTGGTGCTAATCAACTAAAACTTGTTGATGAAGTTTTGCCTGCAATTGCTCTTGGTAGAAGTGTAAATTCAGACCAATGGATTGTTACAAAATCCGGGAATTTGGGTGGAGTTAATACTCTTATTGAAATTTTAAGATATTTTGAAAAACACGAAGAGTAAATTATGGATAAAATCGCAATTACAACCGGAGATCCAAATGGAATTGGAGCTGAAATTACCATAAAAGCTCTAAAAGAACTCGATTTGCCACAAGATAAAATCGTTCTTATTTCTAATCGTGATGTCTTGGATTTTTATGGAAAACTTGATAAAAAGTATGACATAATTGAAATTCCTTTCGATAAAAAAGACATAAAAGCTGGGAAAATTACAAAAGAAGCAGGAGAATTTTCTTTCCAATCTCTTTTAAAAGTTTGTGAAATTAAATCCAAAGCGATTGTAACGGCTCCTGTTGCCAAAAATGCAATGTATCTTGCCGGACATAAGTTTAACGGTCAAACAGAAGTTTTGCAAAAATATCTTGCACATGATGGACAACTTGCCGAAATGCTTTTTGTTGCAGATAATTTTAGAGTTTTGTTATTAACCAGACATTGTGCGTTGAAAGATATAAATTTAACCAAAGAAATTGTAATAACGAAAGTTCAAAACTTGGTAAAAACTTTTAAATCTCATTTTGGCATAGAAAATCCAAAGTTTGCACTATGCGGTTTTAATCCTCACTCTGGAGAAGATGGAATTTTAGGAAGAGAAGAAATAGATATTTTAATCCCTGCCGTTAAAGAATTGCAAGCCCAAGGGATTGATATTTCAATGCCTCTTCCTGCAGATACATTGTTTGTAAAAGCCGGAGTTCATTACTACAAAGGCGAAAAAGACGATTACGATTGTTATATTGCCAACTATCACGATCAAGGGCTTATCCCGATAAAAACTGTAGCAGGTGATAAAACCGTCAATATGACTATTGGCTTAGATATTATCAGAACTTCTCCAGGACACGGCACTGCGTTTGATATTGCAGGTAAGAACATCGCAGATTCTAATGGAATGATTTCTGCAATTCGAGAGGTTTTATAATCCTTAATAGTAGAAAACCGACCTCGGCAAACAACTTTACCATCGAAAAGTCAAAGACTTTTAAGAG
>CALAWF010000054.1 GCA_937894665.1 uncultured bacterium
CAGCTCCTAAAATGACAGCTAAAGTTGAAACAAATAATTACAACGTAAACAACGCTATAATCAAAATGATTGATTATGGTAATTACGCAAATGCTGAGGCAAAAATCAATTCATTACTTAAGGCTAATCCTAATAATATCAATGCGAAAAGCTTAAAAATAGTTTTAAATATTAAAAAGAAAAGTCTAAATGCTTCACAAGACGAACTTAATAAAATGCTAAAAACATACCCTCAAAATGCAGATTTGCATTATGCTCAAGGTTTGTTGTATTTAGCTAGACTAAATTCTTCTAACATGGATTATCAAGCAAACAAAAAAGAATTGATAACTTCTGCAAAAGAACAATTCACAGTTGCAACTCTTTTAAACCAAAACCATTTTGCAGCTTTTAACGAAATGGGTGTTTGTGAATTGAAATTAAATAACCTTGATAAAGCAAAAGAATTATTCTTAAAATCTGTTTCTATTGATTCTCAATTTGCAACAGCGATTGACAATCTAGGAACTATTGATTACCTAAATAATGATTTAAATGAGGCAGAATTAAAATTTAAAAAATCTATTAAATTAAATCCTCATAACACATCAGCATATTTTCATCTAGCACAATTAGCTAACAAAAGACAAGATTATTCACAAGCTCTAACATATTTGAACAATGCTCTTTGCATCAATTCAAATTCTTCAGCAATATATAACCTTTTTGGTGAAATATACAGAAACCAAGGTAACGAAGCTGCTGCAATTCAAGCTTTTAGAAAAGCAAGTGCTATCGCACCAGAAAATATTCAACCATACTTGAATTTAGCAGAAATCTATGAAAAACGTTCAGATAGCGAATTTGCAATTGAACAACTTAAAACAGTTTCTGTAACTAATCCAAACCTTTATGATGCAAAATTAAAAATTGCAGACATTAGCTACTCATCAGGAAAATATGACCAAGCTTTAAAATATTATTCTTCACTTGTTGGTGTAAAAAAATACAACAATGAAGCTCTAAAAGGTGTTTCTAACACATATTTTGAATTAGCAAAAGTTGCATCATCAAAAAACATTATCGGTTCAACTCAAAACTTTGTAAAAGCTCTTGATAACGTTAATAAAGCAATCGCAGCTAATCCAAAAGATTTAGAATTATATTTAGCAAAAATCAAATTGATGAATGTATCTAACCAAAAATACAATCAAAAAGAATTACTAACACAACTTGTAAACTTCCCTATAAAAAATACAAATGACATGGTTACAAAAGGCGAAGCTTACTTTGTTTTAGACGATATTTATCATTCAAACGAAATGTTTGAACTTGCTGTAAATAGCACAAAAACTCTTAAAGACGATTTATATTTAGGTGAAATACTAACTTACCATAAACACTATGTACCAGCTAAAAAAGCTTTAACAAAAGCTTTGTCAAAAGATGTTGATAACAAAATCGCTTTAAGCAACTTTGAATATATTCTAAAAACAGAAAATCGTTCAAAAGCACTTTTAAAAGATGCAAATGTATTTTTTGAAAAGAAAAATTATATCTTAGCAAGAGAATATGCAATAAGAGCCTTGAACTTTAACCCATCAAACACAGATGCTATCTTGCTTTTAGCTCAAACCTGCGAAAAAGATAAAAACTATTACGATGCTATTTACAACTACAAAAAATACAATTCTTACCAACATACAAAACGTGAAGTAAGAAAAATAAATAGAAAAATTAAAAAATTAGAAAAAAAATTAAGATAATAAACTAATGAAAAAATCTTTAGACGGCAAATTTTTAATAAGTGCAGCAAAGCTATCTCAATGTCCTGATTACGGATTACCAGAAATAGCTCTGATTGGTCGTTCAAACGTTGGTAAATCTTCTTTTATCAATGGACTTGCTAATAACAAAAAGCTTGCTAAAACCTCTAACACTCCCGGAAAAACAAGATTAATAAACTTCTTCAATTTCTCAAACAAGTTTATTATAACTGACTTACCAGGATACGGTTATGCAAGAGTTTCTCAAGGCATGAAAGACGATTGGCAAAAGAACTTAGAACAATATTTATTAAAAAGAGAACAAATTGTTAAACTTGTACAATTTGTCGATGCACGTCATGAAATTCAAAAGAATGATTACCAAATGCGTGAATGGATTAACCACCACGGACTAAATACAGTAACTGTTCTTTCAAAAGTTGATTTAGTTAAACAAAATGATTTGAATAAAAGAATACAAGAAGTTAAAAAGAATTTTGGCGAAGAAGTTCTACTATTTACCGCTAAAAACAATAGATACAACGAAGAAGTTATAAAATATATATTTGATAATATCCTCTGTTTAGATGATGAAAATTAATATACCCATCTGTTAAAATGAGATTATTAGAGATTAGGGTAACTTTACGGGGGAAAGTATTAAATGGCTTTAAGTATCAGTAATCCAATAATCAGACCTAACGAGGATTTTTATCCGCAAAACAATGGTGAAATTTCTGATTCATTAACACAAAATTGGACAGAACAAGCAATCGAATGTTACAACCTAAAATGTGATTGCTCACAATGTTCTTTATCATCAGGTAACTATTCATTTGTTTGCCAAATGCCAAAAGTAATCAAATTATTAGTAAAATTAGTTGGACAACCAAGCGAGAAATAAAATTAATTAGAGAGCTTGTCAATTAATATATGAGCCGCTGTCAAGATTGGGTCAATGCTTGTCGAAACAGCTGGTGCGTATGTTATGTCTGTGTTTACAAATTCATCTATCGTTGAACCTTTTAACAAAGCCATGGTTAAAATGTTAACCCTTTTATCTGCATCTCCAAATCCAACACTTTGAACACCCAAAACTTTTCGTGTCTTTTTGTCTGCAAGAAGTTTTATCGTTATAGATTTTACATCAGGCATATACTTTGATTTGTCTAAAGTTGTTAATAAAACTGAAACAACATCAAATCCAACATCTCTTGCCCTAACCTCTGATAAACCAGTTTTTGACATGGAATAATCAAAATATTTTACAACAGAGGATGCTAAAACACCTTCAAAGACTTCGTCTTCAAAGCCGGCAATATTCAAGGCACAAACTCTACCCTCTTTGTTTGCAGTAGAACCTAAAGGAATGTATTCCCATTCTTCTGACACAATATTAAATTTTTCAACACAGTCACCTACTGCCCAAATATCTTCAATACTTGTACGCATTTTGTTATCAACTTTTATTGCACCTGTTTTACCAATTTCAATACCGGCATCTTTTGCCAAATTTACACAAGGCTTTACACCAGCAGCAATTACAACCATATCTGTATAAAAATGTTTTCCTTTTTTAGTAAAAACTTCTATTTTTTCATCAGCTTTTTTTAATGTAGTAACAGTATCAGAAGTGATTATATTTGTATATGTTGGTTGGATGATTTTTATATTTTCTTGAATTATTTTTGATATATCTTTATCATAAAATTTCATCAAATGAGTATTCGCTTCAACTATTGTTGTCGTTACAGATTGTTTTATAAAACTCTCCATTAACTCAACACCAATATAATTTCCGCCAATAATCAGAGCATTTTCACTTTCTAATAATCTCTTTTTAATATTTCTCGCATCGACCATGTTTCTTAAAGTATAAACATGCTCAATATCTGTACCAGAAATTTTTGGAATAAAAGGTTCTGCTCCAGTTGCAATAACTAATTTGTCATAGTCTTCATAAAATTCCGTATCTTCATTCAGGTTTTTAATCAGAACTTTCTTTTTATTAGGCAAAATTTGAAGAACTTCATGGAAATTTTTGACATGAATACCTTTTTCTTCAAATTCATCAATAGTTCTTATAATTAATTTGTCTAAATCACGAATAGACCCACCAATATAAAAAGGAAAACCACATGCCGAATACGAAACATATTGGTCCTTTGTATAAATTGTTATGTCATAATCAGGTTTTAAATGTTTTAGCTTTGCTGCAGTTTTTGAACCCCCTGCAACCCCACCAATAATAATTACTTTTGTCATAATAAGTTTTTAAACTTATCGAACAAATTTTGCTATTAGACAATAGAATATTTTTACAAAAAAAATGGATACGATTTTCATCGTACCCATTTTAAATATTTAATTGCTTTTCTAGCTCCTGTGGGTTTCGGACTTACGTCCTGCAATCCTACGTCGCTATCGTAGTGTTCCGTCTTCCAAAGCCTTGCACTTCTGCAAGCCTTTTCAGACTGCACACCGGCTTAAGCTTTTTATTTCTTATAGATAATTGATAATTCATCACCAGGGTTCAAAGCTGAATCGTTGATTGAAGATGGTAAGATAACATATCTAACTTCATCACCTAATTCATAAAGAACACCGAATGTACCAGATACTGCTAATTTAGCTGTATCAGCTACGAAGTAACCTAAAGTTACGAATGATTTACCAACATTTCTTAAACCAGCCATTGGTTGTAATGAGAATGTGTTAGCAATCGCATTTGACCAGTTATCAGCATATCTTTCACCATCGTTAGAGATGTTCATAGCTTCTGTAGAAATTGTTCTAGCAGCAGTACCACCAACTCTACCAATTGCAGAAACTGGAGTAGCTAAGATACGAGCAACAAAGTTTGTTGTTTTTGCTTCTTTAACAGCAGCTCTAGAAACTGTTGGGAAGTCAGCTGAAACTTTACCATTTTTAATTGTGTTGAATTTAACTTTTACATAACCAGGATTTTTAATACCAGGTCTAGCAACTTCAACAACTTCACCGATTACTTTTGAACCAGCAGCGAATTCAGTACCGTTAACAGTTGCAGCTTCTACTGTTTCAGCATAAACTGTTTCACCAATATTGATGTGTCTAGCATCAACTCTTTCTTTAATTTTTACTCTAACAGTTGAAGTGTTAGCGCAATCAGCTAAGAAATCTTTGTTGTAGTATTGGCTGTGGCTTAAAGTAACAACTAATTTTTGTAATTGTTCAGTTGTTAAGTATTTGTCGTTAGCAACTGATTGTAAATCTGGAAGATTATCTAAGATACCAGCTTCCATAACTTTTACAGTTGGAGCAGTAGCCCAAGCTGGGATTTCTTTCATTTCGTATTTGTTAGCTAATTTACCAACAACTGTATTTTTTGGTTCATTAGTTAATAATTGAGCTAATGTAGCGAATACTTCAGCTTTTGTAATTTTTTGATCTGGTCTGAATTTTTTGTCTGGATAACCAATCATAACATTTGCAGCTAATGCTTTGTAAATGTGAGATTGTAATTTATGACCAGCAACATCTTTGTAAGTGTATTTGTTTGTAGCAGGTGTTTTTAAACCTAAAGCTTGTGATAAAGCGTGAGCCATTTCAGAACGTAATGCTGGAGCTGCATCGATTAATACGTTTTCTTTACCTTGAATTGCTTCGTTAGCAGCTGCTAACATTTTGTCACCAACTAGGTAAACACCTCTTGAAGCTTGTGTTTCAACAGCTGATGAATTAAACATTGTTGGGTGAGCATATGCTTCTACGTTTGCATTTTCGCAAGCCATAACAGCTGAAGAAGCCATTGCTAACACTGATAATGTTAATAATGATTTTGCTAATTTCATTTTTTTCTCCTTTTGCTATTCTCTCGAATAAATGTATTAAACTAACTAATATTATTTGTTCTATTATACTCTATATTATTATACTTAAAAAGATTAAATCAACAAAATTTTAATAAAATTTAACTTTTCAAAATTAGATGATATAATAGTTTTCATGGATATTAATACTCAAAAAAAATTAGTAGCATCAACATCGATATTTTCAAATGCAATAATTATTGTACTGAAATTCATTGCCGGACTTGTTTCTGGAAGTATAAGTATCATTTCAGAAGCGATACATTCATTTAGTGATTTTTTAGCTTCTGTACTAACTTTTTTTGCTGTGTCTCGTTCTAGCGAACCAGCAGACAAAGACCACCCTTTTGGACACGGCAAATACGAAGACATGTCAGGGTTTATTGAAGGGTTTCTAATAATTTTGGCATCAATATATATTATTTACGAAGCATCAAAAAAATTAATTTTTGGATACCACGCCGAATTAGATTCAGAAATTTGTATATTTGTAATGGCATTTGCGGTTGTTGCAAATATATTGGTAAGTAAATCACTATTTATTGTCGCAAAAAAATCAAAATCAGTTTCATTATATGCAGATGCTGAACATTTAAGAACAGATGTTTTTTCATCACTTGGAGTTTTAATTGGTTTAATTGTGATAAAATTCACAGGGTTAACAATTCTTGACCCAATTATTGCCATAATCGTTGCAGGCATTATATTTAAGGCTGGTTATTCTATAACAAAAGAAACTTTAAATAACCTTCTTGACGGCTCTATTTCAAAAGGCGAAATCAACGAAATAACAAAGATTTTAGATACATTTACAAATATAAAAGGATATAAAGATTTAAAGGCAAGAAACATTGGACCAATGGTAAAGGTTGAACTAACTGTGCTTTTTGACAACGATATGAAAATATTTGATTGCCATAAAATTTGCGACGAAATAGAACAAAAGATTTCGTCTAAAATAGGCAATGTATCAATGATTATACATTCAGAACCCGTAAACAAAAAGACTACAATTTCTCAATAAATTATCACGATTTTTAATTTTAATCGTGATAAAAATCCTTATGTTAAGTCATGTTACTTTTAATAAATATTAAGGGTTGACAAGACACTTAATATTTTTTATACTGTTGCATATAAGGAAATAAATCACGATTACCCACAAAAAAGGAGAATTAAATATGCCAAAAACAACAACAAAGAAGACAGCAACTAAAAAGTCTTCAAAAAAACAAGATGCTGTTGAAAAATTAGAAAAAGCATACAATGCTTCTAATTTGGTAGATAGCGTTGAAGCATTTGAAGCTCTAATCGATAGAGTTCATAAAGCTCAAGAAGAATATTCACACTATTCTCAAGAACAAGTTGATAAAATCTTCAAAGCAGCAGCAACTGCAGCTGACAAAGCTCGTATCCCTCTAGCTAGAATGGCTAAAGAAGAAACTGGTATGGGTGTTTTAGAAGATAAAATCATCAAAAACCACTTCGCTTCAGAATACATTTATAACAAACACAAAAACGTTAAAACTTGTGGTGTTATCAAAGAAGATAAAGCAAACGGTACAAAAATCGTAGCTGAACCTTTGGGCGTTTTAGCAGGTATCATTCCTACAACAAACCCAACTTCAACTGCAATTTTCAAATCATTAATCGCTTTGAAAACTAGAAACGCAATCATCTTCTCACCACACCCAAGAGCAACAAAAT